>JBBQQZ010000397.1:0-3345 GCA_038215325.1 Tepidisphaerales bacterium
GGGCTGAGCCAGGTCTTCGACGGCCCGGAGTTCTTTATCTTCCTGGTGGTGCTTTTCGTACCGACGGTTGCAATTTTTTCGCGCAAGATCAATCACCTGACCAGACCGCCGTCGCGAATGAGTCGCTGGCGATCACGCTGAACGCGGTCACGACCGAGAAACTTGATAGCGCGAGCGTCAGCGCCAATGTGAAAGGCAGCTTCCTCTCGCTGAACGCGAAGGACACTTCGGTGAACTTCGCGAAGGGTACGCCGCTCTTGAAGATGGTGGAGAAGGCGATGGTGACGATCGGCATCCCCGATGCCCAAAAGGCGGTCGCCGTTGCCAAATCGCTTGTGCCCAACCTTGATCTCCCCTACACACCCGCCGGCGGGGTGGCGATCAGTGCGACGGTGGCGGGGTCGAAGGTCGACTTGGATATTAAGGCAAGCCGCCTGACGCTCGCCGATAAGACCGGCAAGATCTACCGGTTTGATCCGAAGAAGCCGATCTCGATCGTCGCCAGCGTTGATATTGTCGGCGCGGACAAGATCGAGCGCATCACCGTTACGAAGTTGGAAGGGGATCTGGATGTCGCGCAGATCGCGATGATCGAGCCGATCGTGGTGGACGATCCGATGGGCAGGATGTCGCCGAAGGGGAAGGTTCGCGTGAGCGGTTCGCTAGACCGTGTCACGCCGCTGGTGCAGTTCCTCCAGACGGCGGAAAAGCCGTTGCCGTATCGCGGGGCGTTTGAGATCAACCCGACGCTCTCGGCCAGCGGGTCCGTGGTTACCGCGCTGCTGGACGGGACGGTTCTCGATTTCAGCATGATTGACGACGCCGGCAAGACGACCTTCACCGAGAAGGAGATCAAGATCACCGGCGATATCTCCGCCGATTTGGATCAGAAAATCGCGACGATCCGCTCGCTCAACGTCGATATGGCCAGCAGCAAGGCGGCCACGATCAACGTCACCGGTGCGATCGAAAAATTCGATACCGCCGCGCCGATCCTGAGGCAGGTGGTCGCCAAGATCGACGCCAAAGGCGAACAGGCCTGGCCGCTGGTCTTCCCCATGTTGCCGCCAGACCAGCAGGAAAAGCTTCAGAGCGCCAAGATCACCGGGCCGATCACGTTCGATATCACCGCCAACGGGTCGTATCTGACCGACAAGGAACTGCACGCAGCGATACAGCCATTGCTGGCTCGCGGCCAAGTCACGATCGCGTCGGCGGACCTGAGTCAGTCGTACGGAATCGACGTGAAGAACTTACAGCAGTTCTTCACCATCGAGAACAAAGGCCAACTCATCACCGGCCACCGCAACGACGCCGGCAAGTGGGCCTTCGCGCCCGCGTTCGACATCAACGGCGGCAAGGGGAGCTTCGGCAGCGTCGTCGTCGAACTGGGCCACCCGGATATGCTCGTGTCGGTCGGCCGGAAACAGAAAATCCTGACCGGCGTGCAGTTGAATTCCGTGATGGCGGCGCAGTTGGGGTCGCTGGCGTCGGTGATGTTCAAGGACAGCAAGCAGGCGTCGGGCATCGTCGATGTCATCGTCATGGAATGCGACCGCGTTCCGATGGCGGACCTGATGTCGGGCAGCGACAAGGCCAAGGCGACGATCCTGTACAACGTGAAGAATCTGCGACTCGACGGTGCCGTCCCGTCGGCGTTGTCGGGCATCCTGCAATGGGGCGACCAGGGGATCGTGGGCAACATCGAAAACGGCAGCCTCGTGCTCTCCGACGGCATCGCGTATCAGGACATGACGATCAACCTCCTGAAAATGGTGGACGAACGCGACCCGAAGACCGGCGACCGGAAGCAGGTCGAGGTGTTCGAGCAGCTTCAATTCAAGGGCGGGATCAACCTGGCGAAGCAGCGGTTCCAGGATTATTCACTCTGGATGTCGAAGGGGTTGCTGCTGGCCGACTGGCGAAAGAGTTTCCCGAACGGCGCTACCGTCGAATTGCGTGGCGATGTCGCGGATGTAAACAGCATCCTCGCCCAGACGATCGGCACACTCGCGGTCCAAGGCTACGGCGGATCGTTGATCGACGACTTGCTCGGCGGGAACAAGAAAAAGAAGGACCGGTAGGGGTGAACCGCTCAGGGCCACGGGTGTAAACCCGTGCCTTGGTCGGGAAAGACGTACGGGTTTACACCCGTGGCCTCGTATCTATTTGATCTCGTAATACCACATCAGCGTCGCGGCCTCTTTCACAAGGTCGTGGTTGCTGTGGCGCCGCGTGTCGAGGCCGGAGAGGATGAAGCCGAGTTTCCCCAATAGCGCCGCAGCGGGGGCGTTGTTGGTCTGGGTCAGGATGCTGACGGCCCGCAGCTGCTGCTCGGTCGCCATCTGGATCAGTTGATACAGCAGCACCGTCGCGAGCCCTTCACGACGCGAATCGCAATCGACGCGAAGATCGAGCACTTCCATCGTGCCGAGCGTTGTTCGTGCCTGGGCGAGGATGATCGCGACGACGCGGTCGTCATGCTCTGCCACCTGCGCGATGCCTTCGTCTCCGCCGGTGACGACTTGCTGGAGCGTGAAGCGGATTTCGTCGTCGAGCAGATTGGGCGCGATCAGCTTTTCTCGCAGCGGGCGCTGTTCGAGCTTGAAGTGGATCTCCGGGCCGTCACCGGCGCGGTCGATGTGGAGGTAATGCGCCGATTCGATGACGCAGTCGATCTCTTCGATGGAGGGCAGGTCGTTTGGCGTCGCCGAGCGGATGTTCATGAGGCTATTCTACGCAGGAATCGGCTCGACCACTCGTCCGGTGGCAGGGTCGCGGACGACGGGCTGGTATAGCGTATCGCGCTCCACCGGCGTGCGGCCGGCCTCGCGGATGAGGCGCTGGATGTCGCTCACGTGCAGTTCCTGATGCGTCGTGCCCCGGTCGCCTTCACGCTTGGTGATGTCGTACCAGACCACCGTGCCGTCGAGATCATTGCAGCCCCAGTGCAGCGCGATCTGCGACAGGTGGATCGTCTGCATGATCCAGAACGCCTTGATGTTAGCGATGTTGGGCACCATCAGCCGCGCGATGGCGAGGGTCTTGAGGTCAGTGAGCCCGGTCGGGCCCGGCAAATGCCCCAGCTCGCTCTGCTCGGGGATGAACGAGAGGGGGATGATGCAATTAAAGAATGCGTGGGCCGTGGGTGGAGAAAATGCAGATGCCGCATTGTTCGCCGTCCCGACCTCCGACCTCCGACCTCCGACCAACGATTCCTCCTGCAATTCCCTCAACTTGATCAAATGCCTCACGCGCTCTGGCGGGGTTTCGACGTGGCCGTAGAGCATGGTGGCGTTGGTGTAGATGCCCAGGGCGTGGGCGGTGCGGTGGACGTCGAACCAC
>JBBQQZ010000398.1:0-3285 GCA_038215325.1 Tepidisphaerales bacterium
GAGCAGTTCGTCGGCGTTGGCGGGGTTGTGGTTGAGGCAGAGGATTGATTCGTCCTCGTTCACGTGACTGAACGCCTTGGCCGGGTCGATGTTGCCGGACCATTCGTCGTCCAATCCCACGATCGTCAGCGGCGTTTTGGATTGCTGATGGATGATCCGCAGCACCTCGTTTCGCAGCACGATCATGCCGCGTTCCTTCAGGCATTTTTCTAGAAAATCGGCACGGCGCAGGCCTTCATACACGCGGCGTTTGCCGTAGAGGGAATAGTCGTGGTTGCCGAACGTGCAGATCGTGCCGTGGGTGCTTTTGAGGTGTTCGAGGATCTTGGCGATATCGCGCGACCAGCGGTATCCGCCGGTGACGAGGTCGCCGGTGACGACGACCAGATCGGGCTTCAGTTCGTTCACCCAGCCGACGAATTGCCGCAGGTAGGTGGCCCAGACCATCGGGCTGTAGTGCAGATCGGAGATCTGGACGATGCGAAATCCCTTGAACGCCGGATCGAGGTTGTTCAGCGTCATGTTGCGCCGATGCACCTCCACCCAGTGCCGGCTGACCGGCAAGGCGTGGATACCGGTCAGGCCCAGCCCGGCCATGCCGTTCCAGACCAGCGTGCGCCAGCGGTGCTGGCGATCCCAGTTTGGCGTGTGGAGAAAATTGAGCAGGCCGCGCACCATCCAAACCACGCCAACGATCGTCAGTCCAGCATATCCAGCGCGCCCTGCAACTCGCCCTGGGCGTGCGCATCGCCCGCCTCACCGGCGGCGGCGATCCCCAGACGATAGGTGCGCCGAGCGGCGTCGGCATCGCCTAATTGTTCGAGCACCTGACCCTTCTGGTAATACGCATAGCAATACGACGCGTCGAGCCCGATCGTCTTGTCCAGCCACTCCACCGCCTGCGGCAACTCGGCGGCCTTCTTGTGCTCCAGCGCGATGCCGTAAGTCAGAAACGGATCGGTCGGCGTCATCGCGAGCAACTTGTGCAACTGTTCGAGTCTCGTCGACATCTTACAACCTCGATCTTCAAGGCCACGGGTGTAAACCCGTGCGTTCTTACTCGATCAAATGACAGACGCACGGGTTTGCACCCGTGGCCCGCTACAACGCTTCCAACTTTAACCCAAACGCCTCGGCCACGGGCGCGTACGTCACACGACCTTCGGACACGTTAATCCCCTCCGCAAACCCGGCATCCCTCGCGGCCATCAATCTAAAACCTTCGCCGGCAATCTTCATTGCGTACGGCAACGTCGCGTTGCAGAGCGCGATCGTGCTCGTCCGGCCCACCGCGCCGGGCATGTTCGTTACACAGTAGTGAACCACGCCCTCGACGATATACGTCGGTTGCTGGTGCGTGGTCGGCCGGCTTGTCTCGACGCAGCCGCCTTGGTCGATCGCGACGTCCACGATCACAGCGCCGTTCTTCATGATCTTCAGGTGCTCGCGCGTCACCAGCCGAGGGGCCTTGGCGCCGGGGATGAGCACGGCGCCGATCACCAAATCGGCTAACTTCAGGTTCTCATTGATGTTGTAGCGATCCGAATAAAGCGTGGTGACGTTGGCGGGCATCACGTCATCGAGATAGCGAAGCCGATCGACGTTCACGTCCATCAGCACGACATTCGCCCCCAGCCCGGCCGCCACCTTCGCGGCGTTGGTGCCGACGATCCCGCCGCCCAGCACCACCACATGCGCCGGCGGCACACCCGGCACGCCGCCAAGCAATATCCCCCTGCCGCTCATCGGCTTTTCCAGGTACTTCGCCCCCTCCTGGATGCTCATCTTCCCCGCCACCTCGCTCATCGGCGTCAACAGCGGGAGCGTGCCCTTCTTGTCCTTGATGGTCTCGTACGCGATCGCGGTGATCTTCGCATCCAGGCACGCCTGCGTCAGCTTCTGGTCGGCCGCGAAGTGGAAGTACGTGAAGACGATCTGCCCGGCGTGGAACAGCTCCATCTCCTGCGCCTGCGGCTCCTTCACCTTCATGATCATGTCCGCCGCAAACACTTCCTTCGCCGATGCCACCAGCTTCGCGCCCGCCGCCAGGTAATCCTCATCCGGGAAGCCCGATCCGATCCCCGCGTGCTCCTGCACCAGCACCTCGTGCCCCGCCCGCACCAGCGCATCAACGCCCACCGGCATGATGCCGACCCGGTACTCGTCCGATTTCACTTCTTTGGGGATTCCGATACGCATAGGGTAAGTCTCCATCGATAAGTATAAACCGATCAGGGCCGGCGGCGGTAGCGCGCAAGACGTTCATCCAGAAACGCTCTGCTAACCCAGAAATCCGTCGCTGCCAAGCGTGCGAAAGAAACTCCCAAATCTGCGAGCCCAACGTCGGCGGCGTTTTCAAGCAAACCGATCGTGCCGACCACGCGCAGCCCCATCGTCATCGCCACGCGACGTCCGCGCGCCTCGTCAAGGATGATCAGCGATGCATTTATTTCGGTCGCAAGGTGAATCGCCGCGCTCTCGCCGGCGTCTAAGCCCTCAATCGGGGTCGTGTCCAGCGGCTTGCGAATGCTCAACCAGTCCGGCGGGTTCGCGGCGAATGCCCGGACGGGTGCAGACCTGTTCGGCGCAGCCAGTTCCATTGCTACGGCTGGAGGGATGACTATCTGCTGCAGCAGTTGAGGAAGGATATCGATCAGATCGATTTGTATCAGCGCGATGAACACCGAGGTGTCTGCGACGACGATCATGGCTTGTCCGACGTTATCGCCTCATCCAACGTCCGACGATCAGCGTCAACGTCGTCGTGGCTGATGGCGCCGTCGAACACCTGAAGCCGTTTGAGGAACGCCATCGTCTCGAATCGGTCGTATCCCAGCGCCTCCGAAAGGTCATGTAACGAAATCTTCCCCTGTCGATAGACCTCCGCAAGCGTCGCTGCTTTTGCGGTTTCTTCGAGATCGCCCAAGTCGCGACGCAGACGTGCTTCGAGTGAATGTGGAAGTTCGAAACGCACTGACATTGCCCTAATTCTAGCACCGACAGCGGCCCAATCCAATCAATTCCGCGATCGAATTGACGTTTACCCCACGCATCAATCTGCCGATATCAGACGTGCGGTGTTGTGTTTTTGCATCGCACTATCTCATGATCCAAGCCAACAACAATCACCGCGCCCGCCTGCTGATTCTGGACGAAGACCGCATTATCCAGCAATCGCTGGGGCAGTTTCTCCGCCGCGAGGGGTATGAGGTCCGCACGACCGATAACGTGGCGACCGCCATGTCGGAGCTGGAAAGCGGCGCGATCGACGTGGTGCTGGCGGAC
>JBBQQZ010000399.1:0-3245 GCA_038215325.1 Tepidisphaerales bacterium
GAAGTTGTACACCATGCCAGTCCCCGGCAAAGGGATTGGCGTGACTTGGCGGTTTGGATGTCTGGACCCCTTGGTCCGCAGAGCGGTTGCGAGAAGAGGAACCCGGCAGAGGGTTAAACGGTTAAACTATGTTCGACACCCCGCGTGCATCACGAAGCCGATCGCTCCTTCTCACCGCCGCCATTGCGCCCGTGCTGGGGGTGGCCTGCAATGCGCTGGCGTTCGACGAGAGCGCCCCGGTCATCCTCCAGTGGTTCGAATCCAGCTACAAGACGATCGAAAGTCGCATGGCGGATGTTCACGCCGCCGGGTACGGCGCGATCTGGACCCCTCCGCCCGGACGCGCAGATATCTCCAACTACTCGGTTGGCTACGACGTCTACGACCGATTTGACCTGGGCTCCACCGGCAACCCCACCCTCTACGGAACCGCCACGGGGATCAAGCAGACCGCCAACGCCATCCATCGCGCCGGGCTTGATCTGCACGTCGATTTCATTCTGAACCACAACGGCTACTCCGGCACCTCCCCCGACGGTCAGGCCAATGCCGATTTCCGCGCCGCAGGCGGGTATCCGGGCTTTTTCTCCCAGTTCTTCGGCGACGTCGACGGCGATTTCAATTCCGGTTACTCCTACGGCGACGTCCAAGGGCGCCTCGCCGGCCTGATCGACATCGATCACGACAAAAACTACCGCGCCGTCCGCAGTCCCGTCCCCGGTTTCGCCAACAACATCGCCGCCGGCACGCAGGCGTGGAATGGGCGCGTCGCGAACGTGGCGCTGGAGAGCAATCGCCAGTTCTATCCCGACCGCAACGGCACGCCGATCATGGTCTTTGACCCGATCACCGGCGAGCAGAACATCCCGGTCTACTCCTTCAACACCGCCAACCCCATGGCCGGCGACCCGGTCGAGGAAAACGCGCTGGGCTACCTCATGCGCAACGCGCAATGGCTGGTACAGACCGTCGGCGTCGACGGGCTTCGCATCGACGCCGCCAAGCACGTCGATGGTTTTGTGCTCGACTACCTCGACCGCGCGATCTACCGATCCAACCCGCGTAACCTGCTCGACGGTTCGGCCAAGCACACCTTCGCCTATAGCGAAGTCTTCGACGGAAATCCGGCGTACTTGTTGGGGCACGTAAAGAAGACCATCAACCCCGCCGACCCCGGCCGCATTGGCGGCAATCGCGACACGATGGATTTCAAGCTCTACTTCGCGATGAAGGAAAACCTCGAGCAGTACGGCACGAGCGGCGCGTGGTCCAACATCAAAGACGCCGACCTCGACTACGCCGCCGACACCGTCCACAACGGCAGCCACGGCGTGAAGTTCGTCAACAATCACGACGTCTTCGCGCCCTACAAGCTCAACAACGTCGCCCACGCCTACACGCTGCTGATGCCGGGAAATGCTGCGGTCTACTTCAACGGCAAGGAGTTCGGCGAGAACCGCGACTTCCCCAAACCCGGACGCGACGACGCGCTCAGCGCCGGCAACGGGTCGGTCATCACCAATCTCGTCGACATCCGCAACACCCACGGCCGCGGTGATTACCGTGAACGCTGGGTGGATAACGAGGGCCTGTTCGTCTTTGAACGCTCCAGTAGCGCAGTGGTTGGCCTGTCGAACCGGGGCGATCGCGGGTTCGACGAGCGCACCGTCCGCGTCGATTTCGCGCCCGGCACGCACCTGCTCGAACTCACCGGCAACGCCGCCAATGCCGACGTCGATCCGTTCAACGACATCAGCGAAGTGCTGACCGTGTTCGCAGGCAACGACGGCTTCAATTACATCAACATGCGGGTGCCGCGTAACTTCCGTCCGAAGCTGAACGGCAGCGAGCCCGACTGGGCCGGCGAACACCAGAAGGGGTTCGTCATCTACGGCCTGTCCGGTCCGCAGGCGGCGAGCGGGCTGGAAATCAGCAACGTCAGCCAAACGCTCGCCGGCGATGCGTCGCCGACCAGCAACTACGAGAACGGAACGCAGCGGCAGAAATCCGTCAAGGTGCTGACCGGCGACACCACCCGCCTGCGACTTTTCACCAACGAAGTCCGCCTGCTCGGCAACAACGCCCTGCGCGACATCTACGCCGACGGCGACTTCGCGGTCTTCAAAATCGATGGCGGGCTCGACGCCAACAACACCGGCGGCGTCGATTACGTCACGCCCGGGTCGGTCGTCTACGGGTTCGAGAATTTCTCCACCAAGAACAAGCCGCTGATCGGCCGCAACGCGCAGTTCGCATCCGACATCAACGCCCCCCGCGGCGATGGCGAGTTCCTCCAGGACGTCAACCTCGCCAACCTCTCCGAAGGCTATCACTTCCTCGAAGCCCGCGCCTTCCGCCACCGCACCGACGGCGGGCCGGCGATCTATTCGGCGTGGAAGGAAACGATCTACGTCGACCGTCTGAAACCCGTTTCATCCGTCGGCGAGTTCAAGCCCTTCGGCACCCGCGCCGGCGACAACGACATCTGGTTGAAATCCGACGACATGACCGCCAGCGGCATGCACGTGTTCATGAACCTGCCCGCCAACCTCACCGACGCCGAGATCATGCAGCGCGTGCAGAACGGCGAAGGCAACACCAGCCAGATCGATCGCGACATTTTTAAGACCGGCTTCTTCGAGGTTCCGAACGGCAACAACGTCTTCACGATCGTGACCTTTGAAATCACCGGCAACAGCAATATCCAGCGTCTCACGGGCATCAAACCGGGCAACGTCCGTGGAGCGGGCCTGGGCGATCTGGACCATAACGGCCAGATCGACCAGGCGGATATCGCCGGCACGGGCTTCGCGATTGAGGCCGAGCTGTATCGCAAGAACAGCACCTTCAACCCCGCCGCCGACGTCAACGCCGACGGGCGGATCGACACCGGCGACCTGTTCGCAATCGAAACCCACCTCAAGACCACCAATGCCCTTCCGGCCGTGCAGTCCGACATGCGGCAGGTCGTGCTCCGCCGCGGCAACATCAACGCCGAGTTCGGTTCCGATCAGTGGGACATCGACGCCCTGTACAACCGCTTCGGAAAAACCGTCGCCCAAGGCAACTGGACCGAAGACCTGAATGTCGATGGCGTGGTCGACCAGAACGACGTCAACACGCTGGTGCGAACGGTCTTCCAAAGCGAGTTCGGCGATTTCAACCTCGATCTGAAAATCGATCTGGCCGACCTGCAAATCCTGGCCAGCAACTGGCAACAGAACAATCGCGGCTACGCCGCCGCC
>JBBQQZ010000400.1:0-3221 GCA_038215325.1 Tepidisphaerales bacterium
CAAGGCAAGCCCTAAGATCCCGATCAGTAAGGATTTAGACATCATCAGCGACTCCTTCGTCTGCCGCCGCAACTTTGCGCGCGCTACATTTTGCTACATATTCCGGCGTCCATGAGTCTCTTCGGTTGGACACGACACCGACCATCCACATATCTATACCGCCGGGAGTTGATTTCGTCGGCGAAAAAATCGCAGATGCGACCCCAGGGCGCAGCCTCGGGCATCGCAAAGCCTTCTGATTCGCTAATCCGGTAACCCCCAGGGGAATCGCAGGTGGCCTCCTTCGGATTCCCCGCAGAGGGGGTAAGGCCAGGCGTTTGGCGGGGGAAGGGGATGCCGGTACGCTTGGAAGCGTATGATGAAAATCCCAGATCGTGTGGCGAATACGACCCTGACGTGGGCCGCAGTGTTGACACTAACGTCGGCGGCGCTGGCGGTGAAGACGGAGTACTTCACGCAGACCACCCCCGACGATTTCAAGGCCGGCACGGCCACGAGTGTCGTGGTCACCAATCACGGCGATCTACGGCTCTCACGCGAACTGAAATCGCTGCTCCCGAACGACAAATCGATCACCGCCATCCCCGCAATGGCGTCGGCCGGGGATGGGACGGTCGTCTTCGCCACCTTCCCCGAGAATGAAGTGCTGCGCCTGAAGGACGGAAAACTGGAGACGCTGGCGAAGTTTGAGAACGAGACGATCACCGCGCTCCACTGCAACGATGGGCAGGTGTGGGTGGCGCTGGCGGGGGACGACAAGGCGACGGTGATGAAGATCGCCAAGGCCGGCGATAAGCCGGAACTGGAGTGCGAACTGCCCGACGCCCAGTACATCTGGAAGCTGTTTTGGGGCGAAAAACACATGAGGACGCTCTACATGGCGACCGGCACGCCGGCACGCGTGTACGCCTTTACCGCCGGCAAATTGAGCGTGGTCGCGACGCTCGATGGCGAGAACGTGCTGTCGCTGATCGAAGACAAAAACCACGTGCTCTACGCGGGCACGGACACCGACGGGCTGGTCTACAAGATCGGCGACGCCGCCAAGCCGGCGCTTCTGTTCGATGCGGCGGAGTCGGAAATATCGTCGCTGGCGTTCGATGACGCGGGGCAGTTGCTGGTCGCGACGGGCGAAGCGAAGGAGCACGTCCCGCAAGCCCTGGTCGCCGCGGCGACGGGTCGGCCGGAGCACGGGGGAGGCGAATCGACGATTCCCTCGAAAACGCCTGCCACCCCCGCCCCGCCGGAAGATCGCGCCGCGCCCGCGGACGCCATTCCCCACGACGCCCCCGAACCCCCCGCCGCAACCGACAACGCCGCGACGCTGCCCGCAGGTGACGCCGAAGGCACCGATGCTGGCCCCGCCCAGCCGATCCCCGGTGCCGAGGCCCAGCCGACCAGCGGAAACGCGCTCTACCGCATCGACCAGCGCGGGCTCGTCACCGAACTCTTCCGCTCCGGCGTCGTCATCTACGACATCGCCACGCAAGGCAAAACGATCTTCCTCGCCACCGGCGAATCCGGCGAGGTGCATGCGATCGACCCGTCGGCGGAGGAATCGACGGTGATCGCGCGCACCGATTCGGCGCAAGTCAGCCAGATCGTGACCGCGCCGGACGGCACGATCTATCTCGCCACGAGCAACGCCGGCAGCGTCCAGTCGCTTGGCGCAGGTGTCGCGGCAGAGGGGTCGTTCGAGAGCAGCGTGCTGGATGCGGGCGTCGCCAGCGATTTCGGCAAGTTGCAGTTGCGCGGGCAGTTGCCGGAGGGATCGTCATTGACGGTCGCCACGCGATCGGGCAACGCCGCCGATCCGGAATCGGGCACCTGGAGCGACTGGTCCGAGCCGGCCGCGGCGCAGGAGTTCGTTGACGTGAAGGCGGCGCGAGCGCGGTACATCCAGTACAAACTGGTCTTCAAAACCGCGCCCGGCAAACCCGCACCGAGCCTGGATGAGATTCGCATCGCGTACCAGAAGCCGAATGTCGCGCCGCGGCTATCGTCGCTGACGATCACGAAGGATGAGACGGGCAACGGCAATCACACGATCACGTGGGAAGCGACCGACCCGAACGCCGACACGCTCAAACACGCCGTCTACGCCCGCGCCGTCGGCCGAGGCGGCTGGGTGGAACTGGCGAAGGATCTGACCGCAAACACCCACACCTGGCCCGCCAAACAAACCGCCGACGGACGTTACGAGATTAAGGTCGTCGCGTCCGACGCCACCGACAACCAGCCCGGCGAAGGCCAGCAGGCGAGCCGGGTGAGCGAGACGATCATCGTCGACAACACCGCGCCGGTGATCGGGGACGTGAAAGTGGACAAAACGACGGTCACTTTGCGGGTGGTGGACCGCAACGGGGCGCTGGCGAGTTTGGATTACGCGGTCGATAGTGCCGAGCACTGGCAGCGAAGGCTTCCAGATGATACGATGGCCGATTCCCCTGAGGAGCGTTACACGCTTTCTCTGGGCAAGCTGGCATCGGGCCAGCACACGTTGACGGTCCGAGCGACCGACAGCGAAGGCAACACGGCGTTCGAGACGATCGGCGTAAGTGTTCCTTGAATAAGGATTTAGGTGTTTAGCGGTCGGGACGCCGTCCCAAGCCGTGGATTTGTCGAGGAAGTCATGCATTACCCCCACCGCATCAGCAAGATCAAGCGAGCCCGCAAGCTCGGTTTCCGCGCCCGCATGCGTACGCACAGCGGCCGTAAGATCATCAACAACAAGCGCCGCGCCGGCCGCAAGGTACAGGTCGTCTGAGCGCCTGCGGCGAAGCTTTTTTGCCGCAGATGAACGCATATAAACGCAGATAGAGAAAAAAGATGCGCTCTTTTTTCTTCATCTGCGTTTATCTGCGTTCATCTGCGGCTACTTCTGTATTTCAGTTTTTTGAGGAGCCAAAATGGACAAAAACACGCTGATCGCCGGTCTGGAATTTGGTCGCGCTCGATTGCTCGGCATTCTTGATGCGATTGAAGAATCGGGTCAGGACGTCCAGAAAGTCCTCGCTTGGCGCCCCGGTCCGGGCCGGGCGCATATCGGCTGGCAGGCGATGCACTGCGCCGCCACCCACGACCGCTACCTCAACGTCCGTCTTAAAGGCGGTTCCGCGACCGACCCCAGCCTCTGCGATGACTTCGCCGGCGGCAGCACGCCGTCCGATGAACGCGTCCCCACGCTCGCCGACATTCGCAGCAAGCTGCAATGCCAGTAC
>JBBQQZ010000401.1:0-3179 GCA_038215325.1 Tepidisphaerales bacterium
ATTACTGTGGCCCGCAACTGCGCATCGGCCATGGTGTACGGAACGCTGGTGCTGATCGCGTTGGTGGGGATCGTCTCCCTTGCGGTGGATTTCGGCCGGGTCCAGGTCGCCAAGAGCGCCTTGCAGGCTGGTGGTGGGACAACACCGGCAGCATCAACGCCACGATGATGAACCCCAAAATCATGATGGTGAAGTAACCCCGCCGCGATTTCAGCCCGTGAGTCTGTCGGTTCTTTTTTTGGGGGGGGGCGAACCGTCCCGCTCGCTTCATCTCCCCTGGGAAGCGTCCGAGCGGTCCGCGGCGTCAGTGCTTAACCGGCGACGGCGCTTGGGGCGTCGGGGTCTTGGCTTCGGGGACTCTCAGGAGGCTCTGGCAGGCCTGGCATTTGACGACACGGCCGCGTGCGTCGTCGGGGATGCTCAAAATTTTGCGGCAACGGAGGTTGGGGCACATCACTTGCGCGGGCATCAGATGAGTTCCTTCTCGCACGATCACTAAACCTCGGTCGTCCCTGCGCACGCCGCCAACGCGGAGCGTCTCTCTAGGTTATCGGTCATCTGGGCGTGAGGCTTCAATGTTCCGTAGCGACGCGCGGACTGCCGCGGGAAGATCGTCAAATTTCAGCCCGGGATGGGCCCGGTAGGGGTTGTAAAGCGGATCGGCGATGAGGATGAGCTTCCAGCTCGTCATGGGGACGGTCAGCCAGTATGTCTCGGCGAGCGTGTACTGGCCGGTCAGCAGGAGGGGGAAAAACTCCTCCGGACGGGGGAACGCGTGCAGGTAAGGTTCCGAGACCGCGCCGAGCGTCGCGGCCACGCCGTCGCGCAGCAGGTTGGGGACCCACTCCTTACTCAGCGGATTGCGAAGCGAAGTCAGCTCCAGCGACGCCACGTGATAGCCGACCGCGCCGGGTGCGAAATGGCTGCCCGGGACGTAGTTTTGCAGGCTGTACCAGCCGATGTAGAGCGCGACATCCTTGTGCGTATTGGGCAGAATCACCTGCGGGCGGTCATCGGTCAGCACTTTCAGCTTGGTTTTTTCGCCGATGAACGTCGCGGCGTTGCGGATGGCCTGGTCGTACCAGCCGTAGCCGTCGAGGGTGTTGCCTTTTTTCTCCGGAATGCCGCGCGAATCCAGCACGATCGGCCCGTCGAGCCCGCCTTTTTCCACCGTGATCGATTCGTCGATGATGCGTCTGGCGAGCTGCGGGGTGGGAGCGTCGATGCGGCAGGTCATGATCGCGCGCGGCTCGCCGCGGACGCTCGGCCTGGCCAGCGGGTTTGCCTGCCAGCGGTAGCGGGGGTAGTCGGGGTACATCGCCAGCGCCAGTTCGCTGTCGACCGACGCGTCGGTCTCGTCGGTGCTGATCCACATCACCTGCTGCTCCAGCATCTGGTTCAGCACGAACGCGCCGGACTTGGCGGCGACGAACTGGCGGAGTTGGGCGCGGGCGCCCGGGTCACGCGGTTTGTTCGCCAGCGCCTGCGCCTCGTCCGGAGTGATCTCGGGCGCGGCGGGGGACGCGATCGGTTTGCTGGAAGGACCGCTCGCCGGCTGCGTGGTCGGGGACATCGCCTCGGCCGCGACCTGCTCGAGCGACGCCTGCCACTTCGCGATCTCCTGCTCCACCTGCCTGCGCCGATCCGGATCGAGCGACGGCGCTTTCGCCTGCAACTGCTGGAGGACGCGCATCACCCGCGCCTGGGCAGTTGCCGTCGCGGTGCCCGGACCTTGGCCTGCGACCGGGCGGGGTGTGATGCCCAGCCCCATGGCGTAGGTTTCGGCGTCTTGGGCG
This sequence comes from Tepidisphaerales bacterium, assembly GCA_038215325.1. Lineage (GTDB taxonomy): Bacteria > Planctomycetota > Phycisphaerae > Tepidisphaerales > Tepidisphaeraceae > BPJO01. The sequence continues at coordinate 1,797 of JBBQQZ010000401.1, forward strand.
ATCTGCGGGGTGCGCTGGTTGAGTTGGTCGATCGATCGACGCAAGAGCGCCAGTTCGTCGCGCTGTTCCCGTGTCGATTCGGCCGGGCGAATGTGCAGCGGAACGCCGTAAAACAGCACCACGCAACGCGTCCGCGCCCCGGCGGGAGAGTTCAGGAACGCCCGCACGGGCTCGGCGAGCCGGCGATCGTACTCCGGGGGGAGGATTTGCTCGTTGACCGGTAAATCCAGTTCCAACACGTTGGCGGCGGGGACAGACCGCGCCTTAGCGTAGTGACGCGCCAGCTCGATCGAATCAGGAAGGTTCTTGTTGGCGATCAGCACCAACTCGTCAGCGGTGAGTGACGCCAGCGCCGGACTGGAGACGATCAGGAGAGTGAGAAGCCACGCACGCACGCGCATACCCTATACCGCCTGCGCGAGTAAATCTTCATAAAAGTGCCGCGAACGCGCAAGCGACGAGTGGGTGCGCAGCGGCGTCAGCGCGCCACTTATGCGTTCGCGGCATTGGTTTCGGGACGGGCGATCGTCGGATCAGTCGCCTTTTTGATGGGTCGCGTCGGGCTGTTCCGGCAGTTGCGACTGCGCCTGCTCGATCATGGCGATCAACGCCTTGATCTCGCGGACGCTTTCCGGGCTGCCCCACAGGAGCACCCAGTCCACATGCCAGTTGCAGCGCTCGAACGTGCAGCGGTCGAGGTGATACACCGTTTCGCGCAGAACCAGCGTACAGGCCGTAAACGTGCAATTAATGAACGCCTGACCGCTGATGTAAACCGTCTGGTTGACGAACGTCTCACCCTCGTGTTTGGTTAGCAGCAAGATCGACTCCTTCGGCGGAATGGTCGGTGAAGCCGGGGCGTGTGTCAACCAGTCGCGGCATTGCCCTGCGTCGTCAATTTCATTTCGTCGAATAGGCGACGCCGGCGTCGCACCTACAATCGAGACATGAAGAAAAAACTCCTCATCGCTGGCGCGGTGCTCCTGGGGCTGATCGTTGTTGGGCTGGTGGTCGTGTTCCTGATGCTTAACGGCATCGTTCGGTCGACCGTCGAGATCCAGGCGACTCAGAGCCTGAAGGTCAAAACCACCCTCGGCGCCGCCTCAATTGCGCCCTTCAGCGGCGATGTGGCGATGACCGACCTTCGCGTCGCGTCGCCCGAGGGATTTACCGCGCCGGAGATCTTCACGCTCGGAAATGTCGCAGTGAATGTCAGCTACAGCGAGCTTTTCGGCGCGCCGGTGAAGGTGGCGTCGATCTCCATCGACAGGCCGCGCCTGGTCATCGAGCAAGCCGGCGGAAAGTTCAACTTTCTGGAACTGGCGAACAACCTCAAGAGCGACAAACCCGCCCCCACCCCGGAACCGGCCGACAAGACCGAGC
>JBBQQZ010000402.1:0-3164 GCA_038215325.1 Tepidisphaerales bacterium
TTCGAGCGGCGGCTAAACTACCCGGCTCGATTCGCCTGAATAGCTCAATTGGCAGAGCAGCTGACTCTTAATCAGCGGGTTCCAGGTTCAAGTCCTGGTTCAGGCATTCAAAATACCCTGAAAAACCAATGTGATTCGCAACTCCCCCCGGTTGGACGGTGCGCGCCGAAAAAGCTTCGTGCAACCCCTGTGCCACCCCTGTGCTACCCCTGTGCCACCCTGGAAATCGGTCGCGGGGGGCGGAGGATATGAACTGGGCGCCGGCACGGCGTTGGCATCGACGAATCGGCGGCTTTCTGCGCGAACCTGTAACTCTTCTGTCATATTGCACGATTCGACCCGGACCCGCGATTCCTTTATCATGCCCGTCTCATTCTCAGTCATCAAAGGAGCTTGTTCGTGAGTAAGGTTCGTTTCGCGATCGTCGGCCTGGGCAACATGGGTTCGTCGCACTGTGGGTATTTCCCCGGGATCGACGATGCCGCCATCTCGGCGGTTTGTGATATCGATCCGGCCAAGACCGAAAAATGGTCGAAGCAGCTCGGCGTCCCCGGCTACACCAGCTCGGACGAAATGCTCAACGCCAGGCTCGCCGACGCGGTGCTGATCGCCACCCCGCACTACGGTCATCCGCCGATCGGCATCAAGGCGCTGGAGACCGGGCACCATGTGCTGGTCGAAAAGCCGATCGCGGTCGGCGTGAAGGGCGCGCGGGAGTTGATTGAAGCGGCCAAGAAGTATCCGAATCAGAAGTTCGGCATCATGTTCAATCAGCGCAGCAACCCGATGTACGGCAAGCTGCGCGAACTGATCGCCGAAGGCGAACTGGGTGAGATCACCCGCGTTACCTGGCTGATTACCGACTGGTTCCGCACGTGGAGCTATTACGCCTCCGGCGGCTGGCGCGCGACCTGGGCCGGGGAAGGTGGCGGGGTGCTGATCAACCAGTGCCCGCATAACCTCGACCTGATCCAGTGGATCACCGGCCTGATGCCCAGCCGAATTACCGCAGTCGGATACATCGGCAAGACGCACCCGATCGAAGTGGAAGATGAGATGAGTGCGATCCTTGAGTACCCCAACGGCGCGATCGGCCACTTCGTCACCAGCACCGGCGAAGCCCCCGGCACCAACCGACTCGAAATCGCCGGCACGCAGGGCAAAATCATCGCCGAGAGAGGCAAGCTGCTTTTCACTCGCACGCGGAAGAACGTGAAAGAGGTCAACCAGAAATCGCCCGATTCGTTTGCCAGTGTCGAGACCTGGAACATCGAGATCCCGTACCAGCGCGCCCCCAACATGGGCGAACACGAGCGCATCACCCGCAATTTCATCAACGCGATCCTTAAAGGCGCGCCCATGCTCGCCCCCGGCGAAGAAGGCGTGCGCGGACTGGAGATCGGCAACGCGATGCTTATGAGCGCCATGCAGAAGCGCGGCGTCGATCTGCCCATCAACGGCGACGAATACGACCAGCTCCTCCTCGATCTGGCCAAGCAGTACGGCGGGAAGAAGACGCTGGAAACCAAGGCCGCGACCGTGGATATGGCGTCGTCGAGCGGGTCGTTTAAGTAGACAGCAGACACGAGATACGAGATACGAGATACGAGACAAGGAGAGGAGTCTCCTTGTCTCCTTGTCTCGTGTCTCCCACTCTCCCCCTCTCGTACTCCCTGACTCTCCCACGCACCAATGTCCGACGCCTACGCCCAAATCCTCTCCACGCTCGCGGCGAGCAAGAACGTCCTCGTCACCACCCACGTCCGTCCCGACGGCGATGCCCTCGGATCGGCGGCGGCGATGGTGTTGGCGATGCGGGCGAAACAGATCCCCGCCACCGTCCTGCTGCTGTCGCACCTGCCGACGAAGTACGCGTTCGTCTTCACGGAACTGGGCATTGAGTGGATCGACGTCGAGAAAGGCTATCCGGAATCGTTCTCGCTGGATGCGTATGACACGCTGCTGGTGGTGGATACCGGCACGTGGTCGCAGTTGCCGGGGTTGAGGCCGTACGCCGAGGCATTCAAGGGAAAAAAGCTGGTGGTCGATCATCACCAGACGCAGGAAGACTGGGCCGACCACAAGCTCGTCATCAAGGAAGCGGCGGCGGCGGGGGAGATCGTCGCGGAGTTGATCGAGCAGTGGGACGTCTCGTTCACGCCCGCCATCGCCACCGCGCTCTACACCGCAATCGTCTCCGATACCGGCTGGTTCCAGTTCAGCTCGACGCGACCGTTCACGCTTCGCCTGGGTGCGCAGCTTCTTGAAGCCGGCGTCGATGCCGATCGCCTGTACCAGCTTCTCTACCAGAACGAGCGGGCCGAGCGGGTGGCGATCCAGACGCGGGCGATGCAATCGATGGAACTGCTGGCAGGCAACCGGCTGGCCGTGATGCAGATCGCGAAGCAGGATTTTTCCGAGACGCGCGCCGGCGTCCCCGACACCGAGAACCTAATCAACGTCCCGCTACAGATCCGCTCGGTGGAGGCCAGCGTGCTGCTGGTCGACCCGCCCGAAGGCGGCCCGATCCGCATCAGCTTCCGTAGCAAAGGCGGGCTCGACTGCGCCAAGTTCGCCGAACAATTCCAAGGCGGCGGCCACAAACGCGCGGCCGGGGCGAAGCTGGAAGGCGATCTCCAATCCGCGCACGACACGATTGTCGAAGCGCTTCTGAATGCGCTCGATCCACGTGCGTAAGCCCTTGCGTCTTCTGCGCGACCGACCGAAGACGCCCTGGTTTAGACCTGCGGCCTCATCGCGCCGTCTCGGTGAAAATCCGGTTCATCTCGAAGATATTTGTGTCGGCGCTGCGCGATTGTCATGACAAATGCGCAGCGCCGCCTGTCTATATGAGAGGCCGCGCGCGGCACACCTGATGGCCGGTCGGAAAGTTAGGCTTTGGGTGCCGGAAGAAAGGCTGAAGTGTGAAGGATGAAAAATGAAGATTCCGATCGTCTGCTTTCATCTGCCATCTTGCCGATTTCGGACCTATTTCGTCGTCTTGTAGTGGTTGATGAGTCCGTTCGTCGACGAATCGTGCGACGCCACCGCGCCGGCGGCTTCCAGTTCGGGGAGGATGACGTTGGCGAGTTGTTTGCCGAGTTCGACGCCCCATTGGTCGTAGCTGTTGATGTTCCAGATCACGCCTTGCACGAAGATTTTGT
>JBBQQZ010000403.1:0-3146 GCA_038215325.1 Tepidisphaerales bacterium
TGCCGTCGATGCCGATGATGACGGCGGTGTTGTGATAGAGCCCGGCGGCGCGTTTTTCGAACAGGCTGGCGACGATCACGCACTTGTATTTCTTAGCGATCTTGCCGAACAGATCGGTGCTCGGGCCGGGGATCGTCTCTGTCAGTTTGAAGAAGCGGTGGTCTTCGGACTGGCAGAAATAGAGGCTGGCGAACATCTCCTGCGTGCAGATGATCTTCGCGCCCTGCTTGGCGGCTTGCTCGATGAGCTGTGCCTGTTTCTTGCGGTTGGTCGCGGGGTCCTCCACGCACGACATCTGGGTGATGCCGACGGGGACGATACGATCGGAGGTTTTCTGCTTTTTTGCCATGTCAGTTAAGAGTAGGAACCACAGATTACACAGATGACACAGATTTCAAATTCTTCAATCTGTGGAATCGGTGAAATCTGTGGTTAGTTTTTTGCTAAGGACAGGATGAACCGCTCGACGTTGTCGGCGGCGTTGCCGAGGCCGGACTTGCTGCGGTGGTCGAGGTCGGCCAGCAGGTCCAGGGACCGAGACAGGCCCGCCGTGCCCATGGCGTCGGCGGTTTTGAGCAGGCTTTCGACGTTGTTGGCGGGCCAGATGCGCAGTTCCTTCGCGATCGCGAACGGGTTCATCTTCTTCTGCTTCAATCGCAACGCCTTCACCGCCTTTTCCAGCCAGATCGTCAGCCATGTAACCGCCCGGAACTCGCTCGACGGATCGGACTGCACCAAATGCCGCCACCGCTCCAGCGCCTTGTCGATCCGCCCGGCGGTCAGCTCGTCGGTCATGTGCCACATCTCCTGCTCACGCTGAAACACCACCGACTTGCTCACGTGCTCGCTCAGCACCTTCCCATCCACCATCAGCGCCAGCTTCGCCAGTTCATTGTCCAGCCGCCCCAGATCCCCGCCGACCAGCTCGGCCATCAAGTGCGCGGCACCGGAGTCGATCGCGATGCCGTGCGTCGATTTTCCCCGCGTTACAATCCACGCCGGCAACTCTTTGTCCTTCGGCGGTTCGCACGGCTCCACCTTCCCGTGCTTTGCGATCAACTTGCTGATCTTCTGATTCCCCGGCAAGGATTTGCACCGCAGCACCAGCGTTGCACTGTCCGACGGATTGGCGACGTAGTCTTCCATCGAATCGCGATGCCGCGAGATGAACTCTTCGCCCGCCCGCACGACCACCAACTTGGCGGTGGCGAACATGGAAAAACTGCGCAGTTCGTCCATCACGTCCGCAAGTTGCGCGGATTCGCCATCGAAGTCGTTGCGCTGGACGTCCTTGCCCATTGACGAGGCGAGTCGCTTGATCGCTTCGATCTGAAGAAAAGAGTCATCACCGACGAGTGCGTGGACGGCCGCCATGCGATCAATTCTAACGGAATCCACGAATCTTCACGAATCCGCACGAATGCAGAAAATGCCTTCCCGATTCATTCGTGTCGATTCGTGCAGATTCGTGGATCATCTCTTACACTCGCTCCGTGCTGTCGAAGGAAGAACTACTCAACGATCTGACCGAGCCGCAACGCGAGGCCTCCATGCATGTGGATGGCCCGCTGCTGATCATCGCGGGCGCGGGATCGGGCAAGACGCGGGTGTTGACGCGTCGGGTGGCGTATCTGATGGCCTGCGGCATCCCGCCGGCGTCGATTTTGGCGATCACTTTCACGAACAAGGCCGCCGGCGAGATGAAGGAGCGCGTCGGCAAGCTGATGGGCCGCCAAGTGCGGGATATCGGCCGGCTGGACCAGTGGTATCCGATGATCTGCACGTTCCACTCGCTGTGCGTGCGAATCCTGCGCCACTACGGCGACCGCATTGGCGTACCGTCCAATTTCACGATCTACGACTCGTCCGATCAGCAGAAAGTCGTTAAGGACGCGCTGAAAGTGCTGGAAATCAGCAGCCAGAACTTCAGCGCGTCGCAAGTCCACAGCGCGATCAGCAACCTGAAGAACCAGCTAGTCACGCCCGAATCCTACGCCCAGAACGCCGGCGGGTTCTACGAGCGCAACGTCGCCCGCATCTACGGCAAATACCAGAAGATGCTGCTGACCAACAACGCCCTGGATTTTGACGACCTGCTCATGAAAACCGTCCACGGCCTGCGCGATCACCCGGAAGTGCTCCAGGAATTGCAGGAGCGCTTCCAGTACATCCTCATCGACGAATACCAGGACACCAACCACGCCCAGTACGTGCTCGCCCACGCGCTTGCGCTCGGGCATCGCAATATCTGCGTCGTCGGCGATCCCGATCAGTCGATCTACGCCTGGCGTGGCGCGGATATCCAGAACATTCTCGATTTTGAGAAGGATTACACCGACGCCAGAGTCGTACACCTGGAGCAGAATTATCGATCGACAAAAACGGTGCTGGCGCTGGCGTCGTCGCTGATCGCCCGGAACACGCGCCGTAAGGAAAAGGGGCTGTGGACGGAGAACGTGGAAGGCGAAAAGGCGAAGTACTACGTCTGCCAGACCGAGGACGACGAGGCCAATCTCGTCATGCAGGAACTGAAAGACGAGCACGAAAAGCACGGCCGGCCTTGGAACGAGATGGCGATCTTTTATCGCATGAACTCGCTCTCGCGCGTGATGGAAGAAAAATTGATGTCCGCCCGCATCCCGTACCAGATCGCGCGGGGCGTGGAGTTCTACAATCGCAAGGAAATCAAGGACGTCCTGAGCTACCTGCGCGTGCTGATCAACCCGAACGACGAGGTCAGTCTCGATCGCATCATTAATACGCCCACGCGCGGCATCGGCGACGAGAGCGTTCGGAAAATCCAGGTGTGGGGCATAGGACAGGGACTGAATCTGTGGCAATCGCTCGATAAGGTCCATCTCGTGCCCGGACTTTCAACCCGCGCGCTCAAGAGCACACAGGCCTTCATGCAGACGATGGGTGTGCTGCGCGCCAAAGCCATGAAGCCCCCGGGCCCGCCGGGGGAAGCGGGGGACGATTCGATGTTCGCGAAACCCGAAATGGGTACGGTTCAATCGATCATGCAGGACGTGGTCGAGCGATCCGGCCTGCGCGCGTCGCTTGAAAAGAGCACGGATCCCGACAAACCCGAACTCGCCAACGTGAAGGAACTCTTCAACTCCGCCGCCGACTTCGATCGGGAGCAC
>JBBQQZ010000404.1:0-3114 GCA_038215325.1 Tepidisphaerales bacterium
CAGCAGCCGAACGCCGCCGCACAGCAACCGCAGCAGGGGGGGCAGCAGCAACTTTTCCCGCAGCAGAAGTACCAGCAGCAGGCGAAGCAGACGGACCCGGGCAAAATCCAGTCCGACGGCGCGAATCAGCAGACGGTCGCCAGCACCGCTACGGGGAGTGATGAGCTGAAGTTCTCCGCAACCTCGCCCGCGACGACCCAGCCGACATCCGACGCCAACGCGAAGATGGATGTGCTGATCGTCGTCCGCAACGAAGCTCCCCCGGCCGAAGCCGCGCCCGGTGTGGACGCGATCGCCGGACTGCCCGATGCCGTCAACAAGCCCGCCGCGACGCCGGTGATCGCCGAACCCGCTGCCACCCAGCCGACGACCGTCCCGACCACGCACCCCGCGACCCAGCCCGAATGACGTTTCGCCCTGCCGCCACCGCCGGTCCGAGTGCGCGGATTTTTATGCCCCGCTACCACACGCCCCATGCGCATTGAGCCGCTTGGCGCGATACACTAGCTTGCGCTATGGCCCAGCCCGTCACCATCGAGAACGACCACCTGCGACTGGAAGTCTGGCCGCAGTTCGGGGGGAAGGTGTCGTCGATCGTCGACAAGGTGGACAACTTCGAACTCCTGTTCACCTACCCCGCCGAGTTGCCTACGCGGTGCCAGTACGGGATGCGTTACGACGACGCCTGGTACGCCGGCTGGGACGAGTGCTTCCCCGCAGTCGCGCCGGGGGCGTATCCGCTGCACCCGTACGAAGGCATTCAAGTTCCCGATCACGGCGAACTCTGGCCTCTGCCCACGACCGCCGTGCCGACGCGGGATGGGATCACGACGGTTTGGCACGGATTGCGGTTCGGGTACCGGCTTACCCGCAAGCTTTTCCTGGCCACCCGATCCATCGTCGCGGAGTACACGCTGGTGAACCTGGCACCGTTTGAGTTTCGGTTCTGTTGGGCGCAGCACGCCCTGTTTTCGGTGGCGTCGCCGGTGGAGCTGGATTTCGGAGCGGCGCTGAAACTGGCTGGCGGTTCGACCTGGCCGACGCTGGACGAGCAGAACGCGTTCGACCGCTACGACACGCTCCCCGCCGGACTGGGCTGGAAGGTTTTTTCCGACGCCCCGATCGCCCATCCGGCGATCGTGCGTTACCCGGAACGCAAACGCAGCCTGATGATTTCGTACGCACCGGAATCCGGCCCCAGCGCGTACTGGGGAATCTGGATCAACACCGGTGGCTGGGGCGGCCAACGGCATCTGGCAGTGGAACCGACGACCGCACGCTCCGATTTCATCCACACCGGTGTCGAAGACGGATCCGCCGCCAGGCTCGAACCGATGGGCCGGGCCCAGTGGCGAACGACCTTCACCGTCGCCGGGGAATAGCCTCCCCGAATCTCATCCCCGAATTCCTCCGCCAAATCCCCCACAAAATCCCCGCGCCCAAACGTCCCCCCCGGCCGAATCCTATCGTTCGATTACAGAGCAACGCGATTTTTATATTCGTCGCCCGCCGTCAATTTCGCTGCGTATTATCTCTCAAAATCAACCAACGTCGCCGTAATCGCCTGACGTCGGCGTCGTCACTAACAGAAAACCGGGCGCAAGCCCATTTACCGTTCCCTACCCCCCCCCTGAGCCTCGAGGAGATCTTCCCCTCTCCTCGGGGTCTTTTTTGCGCGCTCTTGCCGACGGTTACGCGCCCCGCGAATCCGTGAGATGTCGGCCATGGAAAAACGCGATCACGCCGGCAACCAGGACCGCGATCATCGACAGGACCGGCTGGTTGAACCCCATCTTAATCTGCATCACCGCCGCCACGATGTTCGCGACCGCGCCGCCTACGCACAGCAGCAGCGCCAGCACGATCAACGGCTTGCGAAGCTTGACCGACACCGCCGCCAGGATCATCAGCAGTGCCTCGATCACCAGCGCCGCGCCCAGCACCCAGTGCCCCATGTAAAGCCAACCCGGACCCAGCTGAATTTCAAAAAGATCGACAATCTGGCCAGCCTTCGGCGTACCCGCCAGCCATGTGATACTGGTGTCGTAGACCTGCCCGTTCATCTTCGCGATCAGCCATCCGCCGAACGGAGCGCCGAGCATCAGGAAGATCGATCCGACGACCAGCGAAATCAGCACGTCCATGCCGGTCTCGAAGTACGACATCCGGATCGGCTCACGCTCACCGGCGGGCAATGGCGCGACGGGTTGGGCGGGTGCCGGGGATTCCGACAGTTTCGGCAGTTTGGACAAGTCCATGTCGCCGATTGTAACCCCGCTTTCACGGGATCACAGCACGTGAACCCGCCCCGGCAGGTCGCGGCGGTGTATCCGTCCGGGCCGCACCAAGACCAGGCCACAGATCGCACGGATTGAACCGGATGAACACGGATCGTCCCGCACCGCGCCCGCATTCTCTCACCACCGACCACCGTCCACTCACTCGTCGATTTACAACGAAGAACACGCCGCCCACCAAGCCGGATGAATCGGTGCTACAAGGCTGTCGCCGGGGATCGTCTCACCCTGCAAGACCGCATTTGCCTGTTAACGGGCGATTCTTTATCGTTCGTACATGGCGAAGAAATCGCAAGGGGCGAAAGCGGCATCGGTCCCATTCGGCAAGGCGTCGTCCCTGCTCGACACCCGCGTCGTCTATTGCGGCGACAACCTCGAACAACTCGCCAATCTCCCCGATGCCTGCGTCGAGAGGCGCGCCTCGATCTACATCGATCCACCGTTCAATTCCAACCGCAATTATGAAGTCTTCTGGGGCGAAACGAAGGCCCCCCCGGCGCGATCCTTCAAAGACCGCCACGCCAGCACGCAGGCCTACATCGAAACCATGCGCCCCCGCTGCGTGCAACTCGCCCGCGTCCTCAAGAAGACCGGCAGCTTTTATTACCACTGCGACTGGCACGCCATTGCAGGAAGGGTCGACGTACATAATAATCTGAAATAGGATGTTTGCATGATAACGCGACTCTACGCAAATAACTTCCGCTGTCTCGTTGCCTTTGAAGCAGAGTTCGACTCGTTCGGCGTACTATGCGGACCAAACGGGGCCGGAAAAAGCTCAGTATTCGATGCGCTGCGACTGTTGCGGAACCTGGGT
>JBBQQZ010000405.1:0-3095 GCA_038215325.1 Tepidisphaerales bacterium
GACAGTTCGATCGGGTTCTCGCGTGCGGTGACGGGGTCGTTCTTCGACTTCATCGCCGAGGTCGCGTCGAGCGCCGATTGCTCGCCTCAGGCGGTGCGGGATCAGGTGGCGGGCGTGGAGGGGGAGGCGGCGTACATGGAGGTGAGGCGCCAGAAGCGTGGCGCGGTGCTGGTGACGGCGCACATGGGATCGTTCGAGGTGGGGCTGGCGGCGCTGACGACGGTCGAGCCTAAGATTCATGTGGTGTTCAAGCGAGATGAGCATGATGGGTTCGAGCAACTCAGGCGTCCGCTGCGTGAGCGGCTGGGGGTGGCAGAATGCCCCATCGACGACGGCTGGCCGGTGCTGATGGCGTTGCGGGACGCGCTGGGACGCGATGAGATCGTCGTCATGCAGGCGGATCGCGCGATGCCGGGGCAGAAATCGGCGTCGGTGAAAGTGGGATCGGGCACGCTGAAAATCCCGGTTGGCCCGGTGCGTTTGGCGCAGATCAACGGCAGTCCGATCATCCCGGTCTTTGCCGTGCGCGAGGCACGCGGGCGGTTCAGGATTTTTCTCGAACCCGCAATCGATCCCTCTGCGGACGACGCGGTGGAGCAAGTAGGAAAGGCGTTGGGAAAATTCATCACACGATACCCGCGGCAATGGCTTGTCCTTGATGCCGCGTTCGTTGAGGATGCGAACCGTGGCATCAGGTAGCCGATCAGACATTCACATCACCGGCGTCGGGCTCGTCACCCCGCTGGGCACGTCGGCGGACGAGACCTGGCGCAACGTGCTCGCCGGGCGATGTGGAATGGGTCCGATGCCCGCGCTCGAATCCCCGCTCCCTCCCGGCAAAGATGGAGGTCAATGTCCCGACCTGCCGGCGGATTTCGCTCCCGATCTGCCCCGCGAGGCGCGGTACCTGCGATATGCCATCGACGCCGCGCTCGAATCCGCCGGCGTTGCGACCTCGCTGCCTTGCGAGCCCGATCGCGCCTGCGTCCTGCTCGGCACCACGCTCCACGGTATGCGGGCGGCCGGTCGTTTTCTACGGTCGAACGATCGGACCGAACTCCAGAACTTCCTCGCCGGCGACACCCTCCGCCTCGCGACACGACACCTCCCGATCCATGGCGGCAGCGCGACGACGTGCTCGGCCTGCTCGTCCAGCCTCGGCAGCATCGCGCTGGGCGTCACGCTCCTTCAATCCGGTACCATCGACCTCGTGATCGCTGGCGGGTACGACGCGGTCAGCGAGTACGCCTACGCGGGTTTCAACGCGCTGCGTCTGGTCAGCGAACCCCCGCTCAGGCCCTTCACCAAAGGCCGCGTGGGAATGAAGTTGTCGGAGGCGTACGCGATCGTGATCCTGCAACGCGCCGATGCGCGGAAGCGCTCGATCGCGACGATTTCCGGCTGGGGCGAATCCGCCGACGCGCATCATCTGACCCAACCCCACCCGACCGGCGACGGCGCGCTGGCGGCCATGAAGCAGGCGCTCGACCGCGCCGGGATCGCGCCGCAAGACCTCGGCCTGATCGCCGCCCACGCCACCGGCACACCCGACAATGACTCCAGCGAAGCCGCGGCGTTGACCAGGCTGCTTGGGGGTCACGCTAACGGCGTCCCCGTTGTCGGCTTCAAAAGCCACCTCGGCCACACGCTCGGCGGGGCGGGGGCGGCGGAACTCATCCTCTCGGCGCTGGCGATCCGCGACCAGATCGTCCCCGCCACCGCCAACATCGACCCGGCGCAGCTCGAGTTTCCAAATCTCCGCATCACGCACGGTGCCTCGCAACCCGGCGCGATCCAGCACACCCTCAACACCTCCCTCGGCTTCGGCGGCGCGAATACGTGCATCGTCTTGTCCGTAGCTGCGACGCCTGCGTCGCCCCTTCGAATGGGCGACGCAGGCGTCGCAGCTACAAAGGCAGTGATCACCGGCGTCGGCATTCTACTCCCCGGTATGATCGGCAAAGATGCCTTCGTCGCCCGCGTGCGATCGAACGAACGATTCGATCCTACGCAAACGCTTACCGATGCCGATTTCGAACACCTGCTCAATGCCCGGCGTACCCGTCGGATGAGTGCCTACGTCAAGATGACGCTTGCCGCCGTCTCGATCGCGTGTGCGGATGCGAAGCTGGAAGCGGGATTCAGCGCCGCCGGCATACTCGGATCAATGCACGGGTCGGCGGCGTATAGTGACGAGTATTACGCCCAGATCGTGCGCGAAGGCATGCCGGCAGCGAATCCGATGCTGTTTGCCGAGGGCGTACCGAACGCGGCCGCGGCGCAACTGTCGCTGATGCTGGGGCTGAAACAGGCCTGCCAGACGATCATCGGCACCCGCACCGCCGGCCTCGACGCGCTGCGCCTGGCGGCCATGCGGATCGAGCAAGGCCACTGCGATCGTGTCATCGTCAGCGCCGGCGAAGAATCGCACGCCACCGTCGACGCCGCCTACACCCATTGCGGCCTGCGCGGCGACAACGGGTTTCTCAACGTGCCCGGCGCCGTCGCGATCATCGTCGAATCCCACCACGCCGCCGCCGCGCGGGGAGCACGTGTCTACGCGACCATCGGCGCGTCACGATCCGCGAGCGGCCCCGTGGAGGCCGCGGCCGACACCGTCGCCCGCGCGATCGTGCCCGCCGACCAGATTGTCGGCAGTGCGAACCACACGTGGATCGACCGCGCCGAGCGACTCGCGCTGCGCAAGCGCGAACTTCCCGCCGCGCGCAGTTTCTATGACATCACCGGCGAGCTGTTCAGCGCCGGTGCGCTGGCGTCGCTGGTGGCGATGCTGCTGACCGACGACGCGGCGAATTTCTCGATCCTGAGCACCGATTTCACCGGCGTCGCCACTTCGGTGAGAATCGAGCGACCGTGATCGAGACCATTCCCAATCTTCCCGCGGCCGTGCGCAAGCAGGTGCCGGACGCGACGCTCGTGACCGTGATCGTGCGCGGGGCACGCCACCTGAGCGCAGTCGAGCTGGAGCGTCAGACGGCGGCGGCGTATCGCGACGTGCGGACGCAGCTCAACGCCGGATCGAAGCCGCACGTGATCCGCATGTGGAACTTCATCCCCGCGCTGCTCGAACCGAC
>JBBQQZ010000406.1:0-3035 GCA_038215325.1 Tepidisphaerales bacterium
CTGTCGTACCCAAGTTGTAATGTCCGGTCTTAGCCAAGTAGAAATGTCCGGTTTTGGGCGGGTCGTGGTCCACTGTGTGGATGGAGAAAAACCGGATTTCGATGTCCCAACGGGAACGTGACGTGTTGCATGTGATGGCCAGGGTTCGTGCGGGCGGGCTGACCCAGTCGGAGGCGGGTCGTCTGATCGGTCGGACGGATCGTCAGGTCCGTCGGCTGCTTCGTCGGCTGGAATCGGAGGGTGACGGGGGGTGTGGTTCACCGGCTTGGGGGGTAACTGTTTACCGTCCCAGGCACAAACGCTGCGGATTCTTCGTGATTCTCCATGTCTGCACGGTGCCGTCCTGTGCGAAGTGCTCCTGCAAGGTATGGAAAACCAGCCGATTTCTGACGGTAAACAGTTACCTTGGGGGTCGGGCGTCGAACCACCGTCATTCGGACGCTTTTCGTGATCGTGTGCTGGACTTGTGTCGGACGCGTTATGCGAAGATGCCCCCGACGATCTCCTCGTCGTCGCCATGCGTGCTAGCGTCAGCCAATGTCAGATCCAGCGTTGCTGCGGCAGGGGTTTGTCTCGTATTTGTTGCAGCGACTGTGGCCGGAGCGGCATCGTTAGCCTTGGCGGCAACGGGGATTTTGTGGGTAGCTTGCCGCCTCGCTGGCCACCCGCACCGCCGCGTGCGGCGGTAGATCGTCTTCGGTGGGCAGGAGCAGGTCACGATCCTGAGCGGAAAAAATTCCGCTCGCAAGCCCGGCATCTGGCCTTCTGCCTGCTCATCGGGGCCTTCCCGTGCGGGGTGAGCAGATCGATCTCGGATGAATGCCTGTGATTGAGATACGCAGTCGAGACGGTGCGCGCTTGACCCCTCGGGAAACGATCTGAACAAACGAACCCACTGGCGGACGGTTCAGACATCCCCGGACCAGAACAGCTTCTGCCGGTATCCGCTGCCGATGTTGATGGCGTGGAGGTGGTGGATTCGGGCGTCGGCGGCGAAGTGGGAGTGGCCGCAGAAGACGTGGGTGATGCGCGGGTCGGCGAGTAGGAGGTGGCCGATCCGGTCGGAGCCGAGATAGGCGCGGGCGAAGTCCCACGCGGGGGTATGTCGTGGCGGCAAAAGCTGCGAGAACGGGATGTGATGGACGCCCGCGACGATCCGTTTGCCCGCAGGCACGCGCGCCAGCGACTGCGCCAGGCCGGCAAGACGCTCCTCCAGGAATGTCTCGTCGGATCGATGCAACTTGATGAACTTGCCGTCGTTCCAGCGGGCAACGATCTCATGGGCCTCGGGCGAAACGTCATCGCCGAGCAAGTGTTGGTGCGTGGTCAGATGCGCTGCCGCGCCGGGGGAAACCTTGGCGGCGTAGAAGCGGTAGGGCACGTTCAGCGATTCCGGCGCGTAGCTGTAATCGTACCAGCCGATCGAGCCGACGATCGCGACGTCGTCGGCGACGAACGGATCTTCCTCCAACCAATGCCAGCCGTGCTCGCGCACTCGGCGGGGGAGTTCGTCGGTGAAGATCTGATGGCTGTCGTCTCGGCGGGTCCAGAGTTCGTGGTTGCCGCAGAGAAAAAGCTTGGGACCGGGGAAACGGATCAAGGGCAACACCGTTTCGAGCTGATTTTCGTCGGCGGTGGCAGTGTCGCCGACGATCAGCAGCACGTCCGCGTCGGCGGCGTTGATCTGATCGATCGCGTCGCGCGCCAGTTTCTGGCTGCGGCCGTGGTTGAAGTGGAGGTCGGCGGTGACGAGAAGGCGCACGCAATGATCTTAGCACGCTCACACCTTGCGCGGCGATTACCCGCCGGTGGTGGTGGCGTTTATTGACTGCTTGCGCGCCAGCCGTGCGATCGCCCCAAGGCCCAGCCCGATCCGCGTGCGGTGCGGCGACGGTGCCTGGCAGTGCGGGCACGACATCTCCTTTTCGTTCGGGAGCGGCTTATGACACTCGCGACAGTTCACTTTGTGGCCCCGCTTTTTCCAGCGGCGGATGAGGCTCCATCGCCACAGCGCGTGCGTGCCGAAGTACGCCACCAGCGCCGTGAGCGTCGAAAACACCAACGACCCGATCAGGAACGGGTACACCACGCCGAGATTGCCCCACATGAAACCGAAGAGCGACTTCATCCCTGTGAGGAAACCTTGTTCGTCGATCTGCTGCATGGTCAATTTGATCTGCCCGAGAAACCCGGTCGGTTCCGACCAGGTGACGATCAGACCGATCTGGTAGCACAGCCAGATGGCGGGCACAATGGTGATCGGATTGCTGATCCAGCAGCAGGCGAAAGCGAGGGGGACGTTGCCGCGCAGCTTCCAGGTGAAGAAGCAGGCGAACGGCGATTGCATGGGCATCGGCATCCACGCCCAGAACATTCCCACCGCCAGGCCGCGTGCGACGCTGTGACGGTTGAGATGCCAGACGTTGGGATTGCCGAAAATGCGGCGCATCCAGCCGGAAGACTTTTCGCCTTCCAGCCGCGCGCGGCTGGGCGTGAATTTTCGGAACAGTTTTCGCGCCATCCTTAGCTCTCTTATCGGATCATACGAACTCAATGTTAATGTGGTTTGTCAAAGCGTGCGAATCGGACGCAACTGGTTGAAAAACCGGTCGACTTCTGTGGGATCGACGACGCCGGCGCTGGGCGTCATTACGTTGGCGGCGGCGCAGGCGACGCCGAGGCGGGCGGCCTCCTCGATCGCCCATCCCCGCTCGATGCCCGCAGCGAGCCCTGCGGCCATGGAGTCGCCGGAGCCGATGGGGCTGATCACGTCGACTTTGGGCGTGTCGATCGTCCAGCGCCCGAGCTTCGTTGCCACCGTCGTCGGCCTCGCGCCGTCAGAGATCACGGCGGCCGATGCGCCCGCGTTGAGCGCGGCGTCGATCGATTCGTCGAGCGTCCCGCCGAACGTGTCGCGGAGTTCGGACGCGTTGCATTTAATCACAGGATTATGAGCGCAGGATTTGCGCAAGACGCTTCCCTTGGCATCGACGATGACGACCGGTTTCAAAGAGCCACGGGTATAAACCCGTGCG
>JBBQQZ010000407.1:0-3023 GCA_038215325.1 Tepidisphaerales bacterium
GAAGCACCCCGAACACAAGCACATGCTCGAATGGCACGGGCCGTTCGACGCAGAAGCCTTTGACGCCGACGTAGTCAATCGCGATCTCGCCCGGCTCGCCCGCTGGTCGCGACCTCGCAAGCGATGAGATGGCGGCGATTCGTGGTGAACGATTACCTCGTGCGCGTCTTACCGGCGTCATTCTTGACTTACGGCTCCCCGCATTCGACGATCCATCCGTCCATCCAGATTGACGAATGAATACCACCCCGGAACAACTGATCGCGCGGATGTCGAGCCTGTCCGATCCGGCGCGCCTGCGCGTGCTGCATCTGCTGGAGCGCCAGCCGATGCTGGTGAATGATTTGTCGGACGTGTTGCAGTTGCCGCAATCGACGGTGTCGCGGCATCTGAAGCAGTTGAGCGAGCAGGGGTGGCTGGTGTCGCACCGGGAGGGGACGAGCCATCAGTACCGGATGATCCTGGACGAGCTGGACGCGGCGGCGCGGGAGTTGTGGACGCTGGCGCGGACGCAGACCAGCGACTGGCCGGCGGTGTCGCAGGACCGGATGCGGCTGAGTTCGGTGCTCGCTGCCAGGCAGCGGGATAGCCGCTCGTTCTTCGCCGGCGCGGCGCGGGATTGGGATCGCATCCGCTCGGACTATTTCGGCACGCAGTTCTCCGCCGCAGGGCTGTTGGCGTTGCTCGATCCGGCTTGGGTGGTGGTCGATCTGGGTTGCGGAACAGGGGCACTGATCGAGCAGTTGTCGCCTCACGTGGCGAAGGTGATCGGGATCGACAACTCCGACGACATGCTCGCCGCCGCGAAGCTGCGGGTGGCGCGGCTGGGGAATGTCGATTTGCAGCAAGGCGATCTCACGCAACTTCCCCTGCCCGACGCCGTCGCCGACGCATCGGTCTGCATCCTTTCGCTGAGTTATGTGCCCGAACTGGGTAAGGCGCTTCGCGAGATGCGGCGCATCCTGAAACCGTCGGGTCGGGCGGTGATCGTCGACGTCCTGCCGCACCATCGCGACGATTTCCGAAGGCAGATGGGCCAGACGCGGATGGGGTTCGAGGAATCTGATCTGACAACTTCGCTGCGTGACGCCGGTTTCAAACACGTCTCCTTCCGTCCACTCGATCCCGAAGCGCAAGCCAAAGGCCCCGCGCTGTTCGTGGCGTCGGCGACTTGATTCGCCGTATGATGGGCGTGCGTTCGACAGGGAGGCCCGCGATGCGTGAGCGGCGGATCGGTTTGACGCTCAGGACCGGCTTCGACACCCTCCGCCTGCCGGGGCCGAACGGTGAGTTCGGGAGAAATGCGGGTTTGGCGCGGTCCGGGGTGCGATTTTCGCGGGAGATCCGGCATTAAACGCAACTTACGTCGATCTGGGGCGTCTGACGTGTTAGAATCAGACGACACCGACTCAGGAGCGATTGAACATGAACATGAAACTGATCACAGCGATAACGACGGTTCTGGCAGCGGCGGGGCTGGCTTCGGCGCAGTACCAGGTCGATCGTTCGGGTGCGACCGACGCGAACAACCGCATCGGCTCGGGCGGTAGGAATATCACGAAGGAGCAGCCCAAGCCGTGGCAGCTCTCAAACGATACCGTTTACGGCAATGTCACCGGCGGGAAGCAGTTCCGCGGCAACCTATCGACCAGCGACGCGTCGGAGTTCCGCGGAACGACGGGCAACGTCACCAGCGATAATTTCGTCCGCGATTCGGCCGGCATTTCGACCGGCGGGCGGACGAGCTACAACTCTAACACCACCCAGCGGTTCTATGGCGGTTCGCGCGCCGCGCCTCCGCCGGCGGGGTTTGCGATGATCCCGGGCTCGGGCGGCTATGTCCCCCCGCGCAATGCACCGTATCGTACGGTCGATCCGCGCCTGGGCGCGATGTCGTCGGACGTAGACGTCAGCTTCCGTCCGGACCAGTTCGGCCTGCCCGGTCCCATCGATTCAGGCTACTCGCCCAACGCGATCATCGTGCCGTCGATCGTTCAGGCGCGCCAGCTCGACGCCGGGCAGTTGTCGGAATACACGCAGTTGAACCAGCGAAACCAGAACCAGCTTTCGGCCCAGCAGTTGCGGGAGCTTCAGCGTGAACTCGGCGAACCCGCCGGCCGGCAGGACGAATCCAAAGGCGCGCAACCGTCGGGCGGCCTGAACGACCGGGTGCAGCCTGGTCAGGTAAACGCGAACGATCAGGTGCAGGATGCCGTTGAATCGACTTCGCTGAACGCGGCGATCGATTCGACGAAAACGCCGGAAATGGGCACCCGGTTCACGCTCGTCGGTGCCGAGCAGCAATCGGGCGTCTACGCCACGCTTGCCAAGCAGCGCGGCGAGAAAGAGAAGCTGCGTCCCGGAGAGGCCAATGCGCAGGCGGCCAGAGATTTCAACGAATCCGTTCGTAAGCGCGCCGAAGCCGAGGCCAACCCGGACACCGCCAAGCCCGACGACCAGCCCAAGCCCACGCCGGGTGGCGATGCGGCGGCGAAGCCCCAGCCCGGTGCTGGCGAGAACGTCCCCAATATCGGTGGCGCTGCGGCAAAGCCCCCGAAGTTTGAAAGTCTCGCGGATACGAGCAAAACGGGTCTGAACGAACTCTTGAAGAAGGCCGAAGCCCAGCTTCGTGAGGGCAAGTTCAACTCCGCGATCGAGACGTACGAATCGGCGGAGAGGGTCGCGCCGAACAACCCGCTGATCAAGCTGGGTCGCGGCCACGCCGAACTCGGTGGTGGGTACTACCGCCGAGCCGAAGTCAGCTTGCGGCAGACGCTCTCTGCGGACAAAAACCTGCTCGCGGGGCAGTATGACCTGCGGTCGTTCATCGGTGCCGAGCGTCTGAAGACGGTCGAGCAGGATTTGCGCGACCTGATCCAGAAGAACCCCAACGACGTCGGGTCTGCGGTGCTGCTGGCGTACGTCTACTACAACACCGCCAACGAGCGTCGCGCGGCGTCTTTGCTGGACTTGGCCGAGAAGCGGTCGGGCGGCAAGGACGGGTTCATCACCGTCCTCAAGCA
>JBBQQZ010000408.1:0-3011 GCA_038215325.1 Tepidisphaerales bacterium
AACGCGGTGCTGTTCCTCGTACCGCAGTTGATCGAACTCGACATCAGCGCCCGTGCCGCCAGAGGAATCGTACAAGAACACGCGGCGCTGGTCCTGCGCCGCGCGACCGTCGCCGCGGAAGCTCGGTGGGATGAGGAAGTCTTCGACCCCCATCGCGACTTCAAGTCGTACACCAACGTGTTCCTTCTCTATGTCCGGGCGCTGCTGATGCTCGGCCGGCACTTGGACGACGCCCGGCTCGTGCGCAAGGGGTTGGCGCAGTGGAAGCGCTGGTTCTTTCATTTCGCGTACCACGGGTTGGACGAGTTCGCGTCGCCGACCTATCACGGAGTCGACGTCGAGGCGCTGCGGGCGATCCGCGTTCACGCGCCCGATGAATCGGTCAGGAATCAGGCGACCCGCACGATCGAATTCATCGCTGCATTCGAGCACGCGATCACGCACCCGCGATTGGGGCTCTTCGTGTGCGGAAGCGCCCGGCACTACAGGGACTTCTCAAACACAATCGACAAACCTGATCTGACACACTGGAAAGGCGACCACGCCCGCGACGTGCCCGACGCGGTTAAGTCGGAGTTTGATCGTCGCGTTTACCCGTTTCGAGCCAGTGGACGGGCCGGCGCTCGGCCGTTCCTGTTTTCGACCTGGCAAAGCGAACATTCCGCCGTCGGGTCGATGACCGGCGGGAACTATTTCTGGCAGCAGATTCACTGGATGGCCGCGGTCGGAAACAGCCCGATCGAACGCGCAGTCGCATGGATGCCCGGAACGCTCACCCCGACCGGCGGCCATGTCTGCCAGCGCGATAACGCGGCGCTGTGCGTCTTTCATCGCCTGCCGCACTCCTTCCATCGAACACAGTCGCAAGTCTCTGATGAGCAAGTGCGCGCAACACTCGAGGAATACGGAATCGGTGTGCAGAACAACTGGGCGGCCTCCCGCGATGAACATGAACGCTACCTGTTCCGCGCTCACGCGCACGTACTCGTCGTTCAGCCCTTCGTTCTTCGCAGCGATCGCATCGAGCGGACGACGCTTTCCATGGTCGAACGAAGCAACATCGGCCAAGTCATTCACCATTCGCGCCCGAATGCGTTCACCGAGTGGGTTTTCGCTGCCGAACCGCTTTGGTTCGGGTGCCTGGTGACGCTCGTGCCTGACGGTCAGATTCCCGAACCTGCGACCGTCACCTTCAGCCGCGACGAGGCTGCAATGAAATTCACTACTTCGGCGGGACTCAATATCACTCTGTTCGTCAGGCCCAGCGGAGAAGTGGTGGAACTGTTTAACCTCCCGATGGCACAAGTTCCACTGCTGAACGCCCTGACAGGCGTAATCCATCCTGGCGACATACTCGTTCGTTAAGCCATCAACGGCTAAGGCTCAGCGACTCAGTTGCATGGTCCTATTCGTGTCCTATTCCTGTCATTCGTGGCTAAACGCATTTCATCTGCGTTTATCTGCGTTCATCTGCGGCTAAAATCCCGCCTCGCCCGCACGAGTTGCACGACAGCGGCGAGCAGGATCGCGACGCAAACGCCCTTCCACACCAGCAGCCACCACGGATCCCACCACGCGCCGGTGTGCGCTTCGACGACGTCCGACCCGCCGAATGCGATGAGCGTGACCACCAGAATCCAGCGGTTGCGCGGCGCGATCCTCGACCGCGATCCGAATACGGCCAACCCCAGCGCGATGACCAGCCACAGCCCAGCTTCGGCGTAGTTGCTGTTACGAAAAAACGCGGAGATCGCCAGCATGATTCCCCCCGAATGCTTACGCCGGCGCACTCCACGCAAAATCGCGGCCAAGCGGCGCGAGCCATGATGATAAGGCGGTCGTCATTGCGCTGGCGTAGTGTTCCAAGTCAGTTACTTCAAATTTGAACCGCGGCGGACCATCCGTCTTGGCGCATTCGGTCCACGAGACCTGGCCACGCTCGTTGACCTTCGCGGAGATCGGGTAGATGCGGTAGACCTCGTTCGCGGGGTCGGAGCCGATCGGGATCAGCGAGCCATCCCGCCTCACGCCCTGGCCGGCGAGGTGGAAGAAACTCACGGTGCTCCACATGTTCCGCTTTTCCGCGCTCCACCGCGCCAGAAGTGCGGGATCGACCGCCTGACGCAGCGACTTGGCCCAGTGCGTCGCCTCCTCCTTCTCCAGCACGCTCAAAAAATACCGCTGCAACGGCGGCGAAAGCTTCGGCAAAAGCTGCTCCATCGGGAACTGGTAGAACGTGCCGTGCCGCATGACGTAGCGCGGGTCGGGTTTGTCGATCGGCAGGTGGTCGTAGCACGGCATCCAGTAGAGAGGGCACGGCAAATCGAACAGGCTCGCGAACGACGCCGGATCGAGCGCGACGTTGAACTCAGGCTTTTCCTGTAGCACCGGATCGGGCGTACCCGAGCCGGAATTCAGGTAAACCGCGCGGCAATTTTTCGCGAATAGTTCGGGCTCACGTCGCGACGCGACCGCTATTTCCTTGGCCGACCCGACGATCGTGATCGCGACGGGCTCGGGCGAGTTGCGGAGGGTGTTGAGAACCCATCTCACGCCATTGAGATCGCACGCGGGGGCGCTTTGGAGCGTATCTTTAGCCCCGGCCGGGCGTTGGGGCATGCCGACGACCACGGGAGTCATAAGCCCGGTGATCGCGTTCAGCATCGCGACGGCAGCCAGGTCCGGATCGCCCTTGCGGCGCGGGGGCGGGTAGTCGCAGAGAATGCCTGCCAGATCGACGTGGCCCCGGGTTGACAGGGCGTAGACCGTCGCCAGATCGAAGTGGTCGTCGGGGTCGCCGTGCGGTCGAAACAGGTCGGTCTGGTGGATGAGGGGGATGGGCATGGCGAGCTTCCGAAGCATTACCCCCTCTCCCGGTACTCCGGGAGAGGGGGCCAGACTCATTCTGCGACCGCTTTGACGCGTTCCTTTTTCGTCCGGGGAAGCAGTGCGCGTTCCAGGTTTCGCATAGCCTGGCGCAAACGCTGCTCATTCTCGACCAGCGCGATGCG
>JBBQQZ010000409.1:0-3004 GCA_038215325.1 Tepidisphaerales bacterium
CGATCCGATCGGCAACCCGCCCTCGGCAAGACCTTGTTTCGCTTCGTCGATCGCGGCTTGAAGAAACGGGTCCATGATACGGCGGATGTTAAGCCCGGTTGGGGAAAGGATCAAAACTCAAGAGGCAAGAGACAAACAAACTACAAATGGAAAATCCAAAGCCCGGCGCGAACGCTCAGTCGTTGAAGATGTTGCTGTTTGTACTTTGAACCTTGTTTGTTTCTTGTTTCTTGTTTCTTCGGATTTCGAACTCTCGCGTCTCGCGGCAGTACGCCCGCGCCACTTACGACTGCTTCACCTTCCCCACCACAATCCGATGCCCGCTCAACTCTGCCACATCCACTTCGCGCACGTCGATCTTCCACTGCCGGCGATGCCGGGCAGAGAGTCGGGCGAGTTCTTCGTCGACCTTCGGGCCTTTCATCGCCAGGAGCGAGCCGTTGCGTTTGATCAGGCGTTCGCACCAGCCGAGCAGCGTTTCCATCTCGGCCACGGCGCGGGCGGTGACGACGTTGAACTTCTCCTCGATCTCCTCCATCCGCGTGTGCAGCGTGCGGATGTTGGTCAGCCCGATCTCGACGGCCATGATCTTCACGGCATCCAACTTTTTGCGGGTTGCATCGACGAGCGTGACTTGGATCTCGGGCCTGGCGATCGCGATGACGATCCCGAGAATCCCCCCGCCAGTGCCGACATCCGCCAGCTTGATCGTGCCCCGCACGCTCCCCTCGCCGCCGGTGCTGGCGGGGAGGTGGGCCAGCAAGGTCAGGGCGTCGCCGACGTGTTTTACCTCGGCCTCGGCGCGGTCGGAGATGCGGGTAAGGTTCAGGACCTTGTTCTTCTCGATCAGCAGGTCGAGGTATTTGTCCAACTGGGAAAGCTGGGCGTCGCTCAGCGTTCCGCCTGCGATCTGGTTCCACAACGGGTTCATGTGACTTGAGCCGATCTTGTTTCTCTAAACCATTATAAGACAGGCACATACGTCAACATGCCCGGTTCAGGGCAATATCGTATCGCGCCGAATGACGGCAAGCTATGGGACGTCGTTTTCACAGGAAATCTGAGATGTTGTTTTCGATGTTGAGTCTTGGCGTGACCGTCTATCTTGCGAACCGTTTCGGCGTCCCGAAATCGCGGCGGATCCACTGGTCCGAAATCCTGGACGATACCCGCACCGATCCGTGATCGTTTAGCCCGGCCGCTCGCGGTCGGTTCGCGAGCCGCGAGCGGCCGGGCTACACGGGTGATATCACTTCACCAGCCCGCTGAGCAGGTAGTCCCGAAACACCGTGTTGTAGAGTGCGCCAGGCCGTCTGGTTTGAAGGCGCTCGACTGCGGTCCTGGCGTCCATTCCCAGATACATCAGGATCAGCCCCGCCATCAGCGCCGAGCGGTTCAGGCCCAACCCGCAATGCGACAGCACCCGGTCGCCGCGTTTGATGAGCACCGACGCCATCTTCGCCACCGCGTGTAGGCGATCGAGATCGGGGATCTCGCCGTCCAAAATCGGCAGATAGATGTAGAGGAACTTATTGGCCTCGGTCGGCACGCCATGGTCGATCTCGCCTTCAAGATCGATGATGGTGTCGATCCCCTTGTCGAGGATCGGTTTCCAATCCACGATCGCCGCCGACAGATATAGCTTGCCGTCGTCGTCGAGCTGAGTGATTTCGGAGAGCATGTCCATGCGCTGATATCTTACGGGAGATTCCCTCGCTGCCAATGAACCCGAGCCCCCACAGACATTCTGGTGGCTCTTGCTGAAACCTGAAAAACGACCGCCGGACGCCGATCGCGCCGATACTATGTGGTCACGGGGGAGAGTTCGCATATACTCCCGATACGCAACCATGGGCCTACTGGATCAGATTAATCAGCCGTCCGACTTGAGGAGCCTCTCCATCGATCAGTTGGAGACCCTTGCCAAGGAGATCCGCGAGCGCATCTTCGCCGCCGTCCGGGTGAATGGCGGGCATTTGGCTTCCAATCTCGGGGTAGTCGAACTAACTATCGCACTGCACAAGGTTTACGACTTTGGCCCGTATCCGGTGGGTCCAGACCGGCTTTTGTTTGATGTGGGTCATCAGTGCTATCCGCACAAGATGCTGACGGGCCGGGCGGGGCAGTTTGAGACGCTCCGCAAGAAGGGTTCGGTCAGCGGATTTCCGTCGCCGGACGAGTCGGCGTATGACCTGTTCGCGGTCGGGCACGCCGGAACGGCGATTTCCACCGGCGTCGGCCTGGCGCGCGGGGATGAGGCGCAAGGCCGGTCGAATCATGTGGTTACGGTCGTCGGCGATGCGTCGATCGTCAACGGGCTGGCGTTCGAGGGACTGAACAACGCCGGCACGCTCAAGCGGCAGATGCTCATCATCCTCAACGACAACGGGATGAGCATTTCCGATCCGCAGGGAGCATTGGCGGAGTACCTGGAGCGCGTGCGCGTCAGCACGACCTACGAAGAATTTAAGCGGTTCTCGGAGAAGATCGTCCACACCCTCCCCACCCGCGTCGGCCGCTCGATCGAGCACGCTTGGGAGGCGTTTTGTCGGTCGGTGAAGGGTGCGATGTGGGACGGGGCGTTGTTCGAGAACATGGGCATCAAGTACATGGGTCCGATCGACGGCCATGACCTGCCCGGGCTCGTCAACTTCCTCGGCGAGATCAAACACGTCAACAAACCCGTGCTCCTGCACATCAAAACCCGCAAAGGCGAAGGCTACGAAGTCTGCGTCGATGATCCGACAAAGATGCACTCGCCTGCGCCGTTCGTGGTGAATGGCTGTCGCGTGGAGATCAAACCGTCCGGGCGAAACTGGACGACCGCGTTCGCGGACGCGTGCATCGAACTGGCGAAGAACGACCCGAAAGTCTTCACCCTCACCGCCGCCATGCCCGATGGCACGGGGCTGAGCAAGTTCCAGAAAGTATTGCCGAACCAGTATCTGGACACCGGCATCTGCGAAAGCCACCTCGTCGCGATGGCGGCGGGCATGAACAAATC
>JBBQQZ010000410.1:0-2992 GCA_038215325.1 Tepidisphaerales bacterium
TCCTCGATCGTGTATTCGATCCCCTTGAACGTCACCTTTTTGCCGGCGGATCGCGACGAGGCGAGCAGACGAAGGTTCTTGATCGGGAAATTGCGCTCCGCCAGCACGCGAAGAAATTCTTCGCCCACTGCACCGGTGGCGCCCACGACGGCTACGTTCACGGACATGACAGACTCCCAATAAAAAAAGCAACCGACTTCGGATGACACTTGGTCACGACGCACGACAACGCTCTGACAGTCCGGACGTTCGGTCCGGCGTCAGTTCGTCGTCGTTTTTCGCTTCGTCGTGGTCATCGAAAGTCGGTTGCTCGACAGAAGCGTATATTTGCAGGATCGCAATCGAATTACAAGTCGCCTTCACGCGCCTCCACGCTTGAGGTGCCAGGGGGATCCCACGTTCCGCTTCACCCCCTCTCCCCCTGTACGCATGGGGGAGGGGAGGCCAAGGCATATGCGGTTGCACAACTCTATTGGCCCTGAAGAAAGATTTTTAGATTGATTTGTCGCCGGGAAATGGGTGAGGTAGGGCGTGAAGGTCTTTGCCGGGACGAGTTGTTGGTCCCGGGGGACACCCTGCAACCTGATTCCGGAGTCAACGCGTGCCGCTATTTTCTGAACCGCTTGAGCAGCGTCGTCATCTTCACAGTGCCCCCGATTTCACGGCGGCGGTCAATTTTCAGCCGCTGGACGTGCCGCGTCCGCCTCAAATGGTGATCGACTACGGCTCGACGTACGACGCGCGCCGAGGCGGGATGACCTACGGGTGGAGCGAAGACCGCACGGCCCAGACGGTCGATCGGAACGTCACCCGGGTACAGCGGAATGACACGTTTATCCGCATGAACGGCGCGACCTGGGAGATGGCGGTAGCGAACGGCAGCTACACGGTCTACGCCGTCGCCGGCGACCCGGCGCAGGTCGGCATCCGGATCGCGGTTGAAGTGGAAGGCACCATCGCGCTGGCAGCGGTCACCAAGGCGCGAAAACCGTTCCTCGAAGCCTCGGTGACGGTCGCGGTGACCGACGGCAAGCTGTCGGTGAAGTCGCTTGGCTCCACCGATCTGCTCAGCTACCTCGGCATCTCCGGAACGACGCACCACGAAGAACCGGCCCCGGCACCCGAAGAACCGCAGAGTCCCACGCAGCCGCTGGGCGATCTATCGTGGCTGACCCGTAAATCGCTCACCGTCCCGCGCGTCGAAGGCATGAGCACCGCCGTGGGCGGCCAGCTCTACGTGTTCGGCGGGTATCTGGACAATACCTGGGCGCCCACGGCGCGCGTGGATCGGTACGACCCGAAGACCAACTCGTGGCAGCAGATGAACAACATGCCCGAGCGCACCAGCCACGCCGGAACCACCACCGACGGACAGTACATTTACTTTGCCGGCGGCTACCCGGGTCTGTCCGGCAATAGGCAGGCGTTCGCGAGCACCGCAGTCCGTCGTTACGACCCGATCAGCGATACCTACACCAATCTCAAGCCCCTCCCGCAGGCGCGTGGCGGAGGGGAACTGTACTACATCGCGGGCAAGCTTTATTTCGTGGCCGGTTCAGACGTCAACCGCGCCGACCACGACGACCACTGGATGCTCGATCTCACCGTCTCCAACGCCAACTGGGTCACCCGCGCCTCGCTGCCGCAGAACCGCAACCACTTCGGCGGTGGCGTGATCAACGGCAAGATCTACATCGTCGGCGGACAGACCGGGCAGGAAACGACCGTCGTCTTCAAGAACGACGTCTGGTCCTACGATCCGGCGACCAACGCCTGGACCACGCTGGCGTCGGTCCCGAATCCCGTCCGCAGCCACCAAACCGCCGCCACGTTCGTCCACAAGGGCAACATCATCAGCCTCGGCGGGGAAACCTACGGCTCGGCGCCGGGCAAGCCCTCGGCGTTGCGGTCGTCGATCCTCTACAACCCGGTCACCAATGTCTGGAGCACGCTTACGTCGCTCCCGGGCGCGCGCAGCACCGGCTTCGCCAACAGTCTCGGCGACGCCATCGTCTATTCCGCCGGGTACAACGGCGCGACGTTCCACACCACGACCTGGGTCGGCGTGTTCGCGACGTGATGCGGTGATCCATCGAACGCGTCGCACAGTCAGAAATCCTTTGAAAAAAACCGGCGCGCTGCGCGATTGTGATGACAAACGCGCAGCGCGCCGGGTCTATATAGAGAGCCCGCGCGCGGAGCGCGTTTGCGGACGACATCTTCATTGAAATGACAATACGCACCACGCAGTTTTCGACCCGATTCCCGGCCGGATTGGGGGGGAGAATGTAGCGCAATGTAGCGCACGCAAAATTGCGCGTGGCATGGGTCGGAATCGGCGAAACGCTTAACCCATGGCCGGTCGGGGGGGATCGGAATTTGCTTGCGGTTTTTCATCACCCGGGCGAGCCTATCCAGAGTATAACAACCGGGTTTCCCGAGCAGAACACGGATGGCAGAACACGGATGTTCGAACGCCGACTCAAAACCCTCTTCGCGCTGCTGACCTTCGTGGCCTTGGTGCTGATCGTGCGCGCGTTCGGCGTGCAGGTAATGGGCCGCGCGCACTGGGAGGAAGAGGCCAAGAGCGCGATGGAGGACCAGACGACCGTCCCCACCACGCGCGGGCGGATTCTCGATGTGAAGGGACGCGAACTGGCGGTGGACGTGCCGTGCATCGACTTGGCGGTGGACTACCGGGCAATCCTGCTGGAACCGGAACCGAAGTGGACGCGAAATCTCTCCCGTGAGCGGCTGAAGAAGCGCGACGAAAACTTCATCAAGCTCCCGCGCACGAAGCGCGGCGAACTGATCGACGCCGAGATCGAAGTCGTGAAACGCGAGATCGAAGCGAAGTGGCGCGCGCTCGCCAAACTCTCCGGCCAGACGGTCGAGGAGATGGACGAGCAACGCCGGCAGATCATCCGGCTCGTGGAAACGCGGCGCAGGATCGTCTGGTTCAACAAGTACGAACGCGCCACCAAGCGCGACG
>JBBQQZ010000411.1:0-2989 GCA_038215325.1 Tepidisphaerales bacterium
TTTTTTTGCTCGGCGCTGCGCGATTGTCGTGACAAACGCGCAGCGCGGCGGTCTGTATAGAGGACAACATCGTGCCGACAAAACCGACAACGCCGCGGGGCGTGCTCCGCCGGTGGTATGTGTTTGCGCGCCCGTTATGCGGGACGAGGGGAGGACAGATGGACGGCGGGAAATGTAGCAAATGTAGCACGTGCGCAACGGCGGCTCAGAGGCGATTGAGAGCGGCGCGATCGCAAGCGATGGCCGGGCGGAGGGTTAGGATCGAAGCGGTTGCGGCGGGGGGATGTAGCGCGAATGTAGCATGCTACATTTGGGACACAAACGCGCGGCCGGTGGAGAGGTTATGAAATTGCGGAGTATGCACCGCCGCGTGAATGCGAATTTTGCTCGCTACATTCTGGTTTCGCGTTACGGGATTGCGGGTGCGCGCAACGGAGATCGCGGGCGGGACGAGGCGGAGCCCGGTGCGGCGTTTGGTCAGACGGGGGATGGCGCATACAATCGAGGACCTATGCCGACCAATGTCATCGTCCCCAATCTCGGCGACTCCGTCACGCAGGCCACGCTGCTCCGCTGGCACAAGCAGGCGGGCGATAAAGTCGAACTGAACGACCCGCTTTGCGAACTCGAAACCGACAAAGCCAACGCCGACGTCACCGCGACCGACGCAGGCGTCTTCACGCCCGCGAACGGGATCACCCCCGGGACCGTCGTGCAGGTCGGGCAGTCGCTTGGGGAGATCGACCCGAGCGGCAAGGTCAGCGGCAAACCCGCGCCCGTCGCAGCGCCGGCGCCGGTGGTCGCGCCGGTTGCCGCGCCGGAAGTGAAGAAGGAACCGGAAAAAACCGACGACCTCTCCCCGGCGGTGCGGCGCATGATCGAAGAGCACAAGCTCGACCCCGCGAAAATCACCGCGACCGGGCCCGGCGGACGGCTGACCAAGGAAGACGTCATCCGGTACATGGAAATGACGTCCAAGCCGACGCCAAAAGCCGCGCCGGCGAGCGATGTCGATCCCACCGCGGCGGCGGCGCTCAAGCCGTCGGTCCCGCAACCGAAGGAAGAAACCGGCGGCATCACCCGCACGCCGATGAGCAAGATCCGCAAACGCATCGCCGAGAACCTGCTCCGCGCCCAGCAGACCGCCGCCATCCTCACGACGTTCAACGAAGTCGATCTGTCGAAAGTCATGGAATTGCGATCCAGGCACAAGGAGAAGTTCGAAAAGCTGCACGGCGTTGGCCTGGGCTTCATGAGCTTCTTCGGTAAGGCCGTCTGCACCGCGCTGACGGAGTTTCCCCGCGTGAACGGTCAGCTGGATGGCGATGACGTGGTGACATTCGATTACGTCAACCTCGGCATCGCGGTTAGCACCGAGCGCGGGCTGGCGGTGCCGGTATTGCGTCATGCGAACAAGATGTCGTTCGGCAAGATCGAAAGCGAGATCAAGCGCCTCGCGCAAGCCGTGCGCGACGGCAAGCTGGGTTTGCAGGAACTTTCCGGCGGCACGTTCACGATCACGAATGGCGGTGTGTTCGGCAGCCTGCTGAGCACGCCGATTCTGAATCCGCCGCAGAGCGCGATTTTGGGCATGCACACGATCCAGAAGCGTGCGGTGGTGGTGGACGACCAGATCGTGATCCGCCCGATGATGTACATCGCACTGAGCTACGACCACCGCCTGGTCGATGGCAAGGAGAGCGTGTCGTTCCTGGTGCGCGTGAAAGAACTGCTGGAAGACCCGTCGCGGCTGCTGCTGGAAGTGTGAGCAGGCGGCGAACGCGACAGACGGTCAGATATTGATCGGCTTGCCGGCGCGAATGTCGGCGACCATTTTCGCAATCTCGGCCGACGCTCCGGGATACGCGAGTTCGGCGAGTTGTTTCAATAGAGCGATGTCAAGCTTGGCATGGTTCTGGACGACTCGCGTAAAATCGGCGGCGTCCTGAAATCGGTCGCCAGGTTGGCGTGTCAGCGTAACCATGGAATTGAACTTCATCGCGACCAACGCTTCAACCCGCGGCAGACAGACAATGACTTTGTCGATTTTCAGCGTGGTCACATGTTTTAGCGCCTCACGAAACAACTTGCCCGAAGTCGGCTGGATGATGTCGATCGCCTCCACGCCGGCGCGAAGCAGTCGGATGACCACCGGAAACTCGCGTGCTTCGAGATCAGGAAACGCTGCGAGCAGCGCGTCGCGCGCCTTCTTTGGGAATTGGGCGATCAGATCGACATCGACCGTCGCGCGGGGCTTGCTCGAATAACTGTTTACCGCATGAGCCCCGACAATGATGTACTTCACCTTGGCCGCGTTGAGCACGCGGGCGACATCCACGGCGTCCATGATCGCCCCCTGGGAAATGGAAAGCTGCGCTCCGAGCGCGAAATCCCTCGCGTCGTCGCGCGGCAGGACTTCGTCGGGCGGAAACGCGATGCCGACAAAGTTCGGTCGAACCATCGGATGCAATTATACCCCAATATCCTCATTCCACAGCGCCGGATTCGCGGCGATGAAATCGCGCATCATCTGAATGCAGGTGGCGTCGTGGAGGTCGACGACTTCGATGCCGGCGGCGCGGAGGAAATCGGCGCTGCGGCCCCACTTGCTGTCGCCGCCGGGGAAGGTGACGGATTCGCCGACGATCACCTTCGGCACGCCGAACTGAACCGCAGCGCCCGTGCAGAGGAAACAGGGCATGAGCGTGGAGTAAAGGATCGTGTCCCGGTACGTACGTTGCCGGCCGGCGTTTTTGAGGCAGTCGATCTCGGCATGCGCCATCGGATCCCCGTGCTGGACCCTTCGGTTATGCCCGCGGCCAATGATCTGCCCGGCGCGAACCAGCACCGATCCGATCGGCAACCCGCCCTCGGCAAGACCTTGTTTCGCTTCGTCGATCGCGGCTTGAAGAAACGGGTCCATGATACGGCGGATGTTAAGCCCGGTTGGGGAAAGGATCAAAACTCAAGAGGCAAGAGACAAACAAAC
>JBBQQZ010000412.1:0-2977 GCA_038215325.1 Tepidisphaerales bacterium
GCGGGGTGTGACGGGCCGTGGACGGCCCGGCTAAACGAGGGACGGGTGGTCGTCGCTCGCGCGCAGATTCCGCGATCGCATCGGTCGTGCGATCAGGTGTAGCTGCGCAGCACGCCGATGACCACGCCCTGGATGCGGACGCGGTCCGCCTCGACGATGCGGGGCTCCATCGTGCTGTTCGCCGGCTGAAGACGTATTTTGCCGCCTTCGCGGTAATAGCGTTTCAGCGTGGCTTCCCCTGTGTCGAGCAGCGCGACGACCTGTTCGCCATTCTTGGCGGATTCGCGGCGTTCGATGACGACGAAATCGCCGTCGCAGAGATGATCTTCGATCATGCTCTCGCCGCGCACGCGCAGGACGTACACGCCCTGCTTCGACGCGAAGAGCGCTTCCAGATCGAGTTCCTCGCGGTTTTCGATCGCCTCGATCGGTGAACCGGCGGCGATGCTGCCGAGCAGGGGCAGTTTCGTTGGCCGATTCTCGTCGGGCAGGCGTTCGTCGGAGACGATCTCCAGCGAACGGGCCTTGTGCTTGTCGCGGCGGATGACCCGCTTGCGTTCCAGCGCCCCGACGTGTTCGAAGATGGTGACCTTGCTCGTCCCGAGCATGTCCGCCAGCTCTTGCATGGTCGGCGCGTAGCCGTGGAGATGGCGATAGTTACGGATGGCGACGAGCACATCCAACTGACGCGGTGTGAGGTTCATGACCGCTCCTTCAATATCCCTCGGTTGCGCCGGCGACCTGCCGGTTTGGAGGGTGTTTGGAAGGACAGTAGCCTAACGGAAGCGATTCTGTCAAGTAAAAGTTCGGGGAAAATGTTTGGGTGTTGACCGGGGCACGATTTGTCGTCCGCAAGGCCACCGACGGAGGATTCACGAATCTTCACGAATCGACACGAATAGATCCCGGTTGAACCGCAGATTACGCCGATTACGCCGATTCAAACCAATGACACCGCTGAACAACCTGGCCATCTCCAAGATGTCATGCTGAGATAAGTCCGAAGCATCTACTCGATCACGCGATTCGTAGGCATTCTGCGTGCCCACCCGATCCTTCGGCGTACCTCAGGATGACAGTTCGCGCGGTCACTGAAGTTGTTCAGATGACTCCAATGCATTGTCGTCATCTGCGAAATTTGCGAAATCTGCGGTTGGTTGGTCTTTATTCGTGTCGATTCGTGTCGATTCGTGCAGATTCGCGGATTACACGTCGCCCAGCGCCCAGGCGTCGATGTAGTCGCACATCGAGTGATAGATCATCTTTTGGGCTTCCTGGATACGGGCGGTGCTCTGGCTGGGGATGACCAGGGCGAGGTCGCAGAGGGACTTGGCTTTACCGCCATCCTTGCCGAGGAAGCCGACGGTGACGACGCCGCGAGACCTGGCGATTTCAAGCGCCTTGATGATGTTGGCGCTGTTGCCGCTGGTGGTCATCGCGACAAGCACGTCGCCGGGCCTGGCCAGCGCGTCGATCTGGCGGGAGAAGATCTGGTCGTAGCCGTAGTCGTTTCCGACGCAGGTGATGGCAGAGGGATCGAGCAGCGCGATCGCGGCCAGGGCTTTGCGGTCGCGGTGGTAGCGGACGACGAGTTCCTCGGAGTAGTGCATCGCATCCGCGGCGCTGCCGCCGTTGCCGCAGAAAAGGATTTTGTTGCCGCTGTTCCACGCGGCGATCATCGCGCGGGTGATGTTGCCGATGGTCGGTGCAAGGGATTTGAGCGTCGGAAGCAGGTCGATACTGTCCTGGAGTGCGGCCTCAAAGCAGGCCTCGGGCGTGCGGTTCATGCCGGTTCGTCCTTGCGGTCGGAGGTGTAGAGATCGAGGTAGAAGTAGAGCAGATCCTTGCCCGCGTAATTCCGCGTCCGCCCATGCCGAAAGCGGAACTTATCGAACAATTTAAGCGCCGGATCGCGTTCCATGAACGTATCGAGCGCGACCTTCAGATAATTGTTTTCCTGGCAGAACTTGACCGCGTGCTCGAGCAGCGACGATCCGATGCCCTTACGCCGATGATTATCCGAAACGCGCAACCGGCGAATCTCGCCGACGCCATCGCAATGCATCACGCCGATCATGCCCACGACTTCGTTGGCGTCTTTGGCAACGGCCACCCAGAAGTGGTTGCCCTCGGGCTCCATGTAGGCCTGTTCGATATCGTCAATATCCAGGCCCGTGTCGTTCTCCGCGATCTGCCCGCCGATCAGACCCTCGTGGTACAGACGCCGACAGGCGTCCAGATCACCGTTCTGGAACGATCGGATGATCACTTCGCCGGAGGCCTCCTGTAACATCACTTCAGTATATAGCGGGGGAAGGGGAAAGCCGAACTGTAATGTTGAAATCGAGAATTGGGGGAATGCCGGCACCAGAATAATGACGGATGCCAGGCGACCGGTTCGTCATTCGGTCATTCGTCACTCGGACGTTGCTTCGACATTTTCTATGCTTCCGGCAAAGACAGGAATGTCAGTTCATCGGTGAGCAGGTCCAGCGTGGCGACTGATTTGATGGCCGCGCGGTGGAGGGCACCGGGGTTGATGCATCGGAGGGTGCCGATGCGGTGGTCATGGCGCACGTGGGTGTGGCCGGTGAAGAGGTAGTCGATGGGTTGGCCGGGGCGTTTCAGGCGCGCGAGCAGCGCGTCGTCGTCCCCGTGGGTAACCGCCAGCCGTTTCCCCGCCAGTTCGATGACGCCGTAGTGTCCAAGGCATTTGATGCCCAGAATCGCGGCGTAGTTGCGGAGTTCGTCGCGCTCGTAGTCGGTATTGCCGAACACGAACGCCGCCGGCGTGCCGACGAGCGCGTCGAGCATATTCGTGCCCCCGACATCGCCGCAATGGATCAGGTGCTGCGCGCCAGCCTGCCGCAGCATCTTCACCGCCGCCAGCGCGGTCGTGAATCGGTCGTGCGTGTCTGAAAGAATCCCTACCTTCACCTGCGCGTAAGCGTAACGGCTTGGCACGTTTGCGTCGAGC
>JBBQQZ010000413.1:0-2967 GCA_038215325.1 Tepidisphaerales bacterium
CGTCTTCGTCACGTCCGGCGACGCCTACGACTTCCAGTACGGTGCCGGCGGCGCGATTTACCGGATCGACCCGAAGTAACGATCAGTCGGGGGCGACGATCAGCGGGATGGGGTCGGATTGGAAGAGCCAGTGCCGTGCGAGATCTGACGTGCCGGCGATGCGAAGCCGGTCATGGAATTGAACTCGCATCGTGTACGCGCCCGCTGCCGGCCTCTGGACGTGCTCTGCGAGGTTGAGCGTGGATTCGATCCCGTCCGCAGCGCCGAAGTGATCGGCGACTGAACTCGCGACGGCGGGACGCGCGACAACCAGCACACAGCAACGCAGATCGACGCTCGGCCCTCAACCTACCCTCTCCCGTGAGTACAAGGGAGAGGGAATACCTAACCGACGATCTGCAAATCCTTTACTTCCAACTCCACCGACCGGTACCCGTTGAACTCATTCACCTGCGGCAACACCGCCAAATCCAGCACCGTGCCGGCAGGGAGTTGGTCGAACATCGCGCCGGCACCGAAGGCGATCGCCTTCATGATCGCGCCGTTTTGCTTGATGTAGAGTTGCAGGTGATCGCCGGTCTTGCCGACGCGCTTCGGTGCCGCGGTAAGCGAGACCTGGCGGCAGCGCAGGACCGGCTTCGGGTTGCCGCGGCCGAACGGGCCGAGGCGGGCGAGGTCGGTGACAAGGGCTTCGGTCACGTGCGACAGTTCGGTGTCGCAATCGAGTTTCAGTTCGGGGACGAGGAGCGTGGGGTCGATGGTGTCGTTCACGTGGGCGACGAAGGCCGTGCGGAACGATTCAAACTTATCCGGCAACACCTTCAACCCCGCCGCCATCTCGTGCCCGCCGTGGGATTCGAGCGTGTGGGTGACGTTTTGCAGCGCGCGGGCGAGATGGAATCCGTCCACGCTCCGTCCCGACCCCTGCCCGATCTCGCCATTCAGCCCCACGACGATCGTTGGCCGATGGAACCGGTCCACGATTCGGGAAGCGACAATCCCGATCACGCCCGGGTGCCAGTCGCGGTCGCCGACGACGATGGCTTTGCAGCCATTTTCGATCATCTGAAGTTGCGTGATCTGTTCGAGGGCATGGCCGAGGATCGCGCGCTCGGTGTTCTGGCGTTGCCGGTTCTGCGATTCGAGGAACGTCGCGATCTCGATCGCGCGGTCCTCGGTCGCCTCGGTCAGCATCTCCACCGCCAGCCTTGCGTGGCCCATCCGGCCGCAGGCGTTCAGACGCGGGGCGAGCAGGAAACCGACGTGATAGCTGTCGAGCTTCTTGCCGTTCAGATCCGCGCTTTCGATCAGCGCCCGCAGGCCGACCAGTTTCGTCGCCTTGAGTCCACCAAGCCCGAAGTGCGCCAGAATGCGGTTCTCCCCCACCAGCGGCACGACATCCGCGATCGTCCCCAGCGCCGCCAGCGCCATCGCCTCCATCAAAAAACCCTTCAGCTCTTCGTTAACGCGATTCGCCCCGCTCATCGCCTGCCCGATCCCCCACGCCAGCTTGAACGCCACCCCCGCGCCGCACAGGTGCGGATTGGGATACGGCGTTTCGGACGGAAGTCGCGGATGCACGATCGCGGCGGCGTTTGGAAGATGGGGGGTCGGGGGTAGGGGGTAGGGGGTCGGATCGGCATCGACCTCCGACCCCCGACCCACGACCTCCGACCGCTCTTTCCACTCATGATGATCCGAAATCACCAACTCCACGCCCAGTTCGCGCGCCACGTCGGCCGGTTCGATCGCGGTGATGCCGCAGTCGACGGTCAGGACAAGCTGGGCACCTTCGGAGGCGAGTTGTCGAATGGCGTCGGCGTTAAGGCCGTAACCTTCTTCGACGCGGTGCGGGATGTAGTAGCGGACGTTTCCGCCGAGCATGCGGATGGCGTGCCAGAGGATGGCGGTGGCGGTGATGCCGTCGACGTCGTAATCGCCGAAGATCACGATCTGCCGCTTATCCCGTATCGCGGCCGCCACGCGCTGGGCACCTTGGGTGAGGCCGGGGATGAGCGCCGGGTCGAGCAGGCATTTGAGATTGGGCCGCAGGAAGCTCTGGCAGTCATCGTGTTCGACAACCCCGCGATTGAGCAGCACTTGCGCCACAACCTGGCTGACCCGCAACCGGTCCGCCATCTCCCCCGCCCGCTCATCCGCCGGTGCGACAGTCCATCGTCGCGAGGTCTTCATCGTCCGTGATTTCAACATTCCAAGCCGAGCATACCGCGATCCGCCTCACTCCGCGACAGAAGATTTGATCCACGAATCTTCACGAATCGACACGAATGAAGGCAAATGCATTTTTAGCCGCAGATGAAGACCTGAGAACTGATTTCTCTTATCTGCGTTCATCTGCGGCTCCAACGTACTGGAGTCCTCTAAATAACCTGATTATCTCCAGATTGTCATGCTGAGGTACCCCGAAGCATCTGCTCGACTACGTGATTTGCGGGCCTTTTGCGGGTCGACAAGATCCTTCGGAGTACCTCAGGATGACAACTTGCGCAACAGCCAGGGCTATTCAGAGGTCTCATTGGTCTTCATTCGTGTTGATTCGTGAAGATTCGTGGATCCGTTTTTCAGAGAATCTGTGAACGGTTCGTCACGACTTCGATGGAGTAACGATCGCCGTTGTCGATGACGTATTGCTGAATCCCGCCCACCTGGTGGGGGTTGATGAATCGGTCGAAATGATGTCCCAAGCCGCTGCTCCTTCCACATTTGGTTCACTTGCGCGTATAGTTTAACCGCCATGCCAATGTATGAGTACGCCTGCCGCAAATGCGGCCATTCGTTTGAGAAACTCGTCAAGTCGATGTCGAGCACCGATCCGATCGTCTGCCCGGAGTGCAAATCGAAGCAGACGGACCGTAAGCTCAGCGTCTTCGCGGTAAGCGGGGAAGGCTCGAGCAAATCCTCCAGCGCCCCCGCGATGCCGTCAGGCGGTTGCGGTCGGTGTGGCGG
>JBBQQZ010000414.1:0-2932 GCA_038215325.1 Tepidisphaerales bacterium
AGCATCTGGATGGATGCCAGTTGTTCCAGCACGGCTTTGGGAGTGAGACCGGGGGCGAGCGGCTCGAGGTGCTTTCGCAGGGCCGCCAGCAGGCAGTAGCCCATGAAGGCGATGAAGATGTGGGCCTCGACCCGCGGCTGCACATGGTGATACGATCCCTGCGCAGACGACCCGGCGGGTTATCGTCGATCTGGAAAACTACTGCGCCGCCTACACCGACGTCATCACCACCGGCGGCCGCGGGTCACTACTAATCCGATCATGGTGGGCGGAATCGCTCTACGAGACGCAATCCCAAGTCAGCGCGTACGGCCTCGCACGCGTGAAAGGCAACCGGGACGACATCGAAGGAAAAGCATTCATCGGCATCGGCGACACCTTCGAGCCCGATGGCGGTTCGCATCGCGCCTTCAGCACGCTCTGGTGGGAAGCGGGTCGATACCTGGAAATCATCGTCAACACCGCCGATGAGCCGCTCACCATCGACTCCTTTTCGCTCCGAGAGACTCGATACCCGCATGAATGGTCCAGCCGATTCGAAGCCAGCGACCCGCGGCTCGCCGACGTCATTCCGATCGCCCGCCGCACGCTGGGAGCGATTCAAGACGTGGCTGGGGGAAGGCGAGTTCGACGTGTTGTTGGGCGAGATCAGATCGTTGCTGGCTGCGGCGACGATGAGCGTTGCGGAGTGTCGGGTGAAGGCATGGCTGCTCCAACGGCAAACGACTGCGCGACTGATCGGAGTCCGGCGTCGTCAACCTTCAAGCCGGATGCGGGAAACCTGCCCGTCCGGTTTTTTGGGAGGAGAGGCCGAGATCAACCGGCTTTCCCGGCCCCCGGTCTTGGCTGATAGGAAATTTAATCCCGCGCGGGCGCGTGGATTGGCTTGGGGGCGAAGGGGTATTGGCCACGAAGTTGCTCCCTCTGGTCCCACACTTGTGAACACGGTTCACCAGTCGGCGATCGGCCATGGCATTTCGGCATATCCGGTCATGTGCTTGTCTTCGTCGGACGTGAGGTACCACATACGAAGTTTGTCACCTTCGATCAGGACAGTCGGGGCCAACACGCCCTTCTTGTCATATAGATGAGGTGAGGCGGTGAGCAAAGGTGTCTTTCGCAAATCCCACGGGCCAAACGGTGTTTTACTCTTGGCCACCGCGATCAGGCGCGTTTCGTCATCGCCTAGATTCGCCGTGTAAAAGAGGTAGTAGCGTCCATCCGGAGCCTTCACGATTTCCGGCTCCGCCACACCGTTGACCAGCCACTTCGGATTCGGCGCGGGTGCCAATACGGGTTCGGGGCGCTTGGTCCATTTCACGCCGTCGTTGCTCGTCGCGCCGAGTAGGTAAATTCCGGGCGAGACGGTGGGCGGCGACTTCTCGTTCGGATAGCAATGACCGGCATAGACCATGACGAACTGTGTACCATCATGGATCACGCTCGGGCTATACAACCCGTTTGCGTCATAGCCACGGGGGGTGATCTTGAGAACCGGATCGCTCCCCACGCGCTTGAAATTGATTCCGTCTTTTGACGTAGCCAGACCGATCTGCCCGGGATTCGTTGGCCATCCGACCTTTGGATAGCCGCAGTAATACAAAAAGTACGTGTCGTTTCGCTTGATTGCAAATGCGGTTTCCAGTTGATGTTCCCAGGTATCTGGCCGTCCGCGCAGGACCAGACCTCTGCCCGTTTTCTCATCACCACATGCCGCGACAGTCCACGTGATTCCGTCTGCTGAGGTCGCCATCCCCACCCCGCCTCCCATGGCGTCCTTGTCCAGTCCGGTATAGAAGATTGTGTACTTTTGGTCGTCCCTCATCACCGAGGGATCACCGGCGAGTTGGGTAAATTCGCTGCATTGCACTGGATGATCCAGCTTCTTCAGATACGGTAAAACAGACTCCAACGTCCCGGGCGGAAACGTCACCATTCCTTCATCGCAGCCAAGCAGCATTAGCACCAAAATCGCGGGTATCACTATTTTTGTCATATGGGACATGGCCGTTCTCCCTCGGTCTTAGGCTAAACAGATGCAGTCCCGAGAGCCGCGACGGGAGGCTCGTCGTACGCATCGCTGTCGCAGGCGTTCAGGAGATACAAGTGATGCCGTTCCATGTGCAATCGCGTTCCGTGCGTCTGCTCGCCTGACAGCACATCGCAGAAGCTGTGCGGCCGCTTCAAGTCCATCGTGTGCTGCTCGAAGCACCAGAGCACTGCCTGCGGGCCATGGTGGTAGATAACCCCCTGCTCGCGCGGGAGGACGTGGGCGCGCAGCATCAGGTGCTCGACCTGGTCGTACGCTCGGATCAAGCCAAGGTGCCACGGGCCGGGTGGATCGACTGTGCGGCCGCCGTCCAGGAAGCTGAGCCGCCTGGCCGAAGGGACCCAGTGCAGCATCCACATCATCCTGTAGGCAAGTCCTCTGAAGAACACGTCGTCCGGGTCGGCGCCGGCGCGACTGAGCGATTGCCGATCGAAGGCAACGAGGCAGTCGGACCACATGAAGAGGTTGTCCACCCGTGCGGCCGCACCCGGGCCGTGGCGGTGGAGGCCGAAGACTCCGACATCCTCGTTGTTGTATACGAAGCCCATCTCCTGCATCCGGCACATGAGTTCCAGATGCGCGGGGTACTGCGACAGCACGCGTGCCGGCGATTCGGATACCGGGCGGTGCGCCCCTAGCAGATGCGTCTGATCCGGCGTCGCCGGCCCCGCTGCCGGACCGCTGCGGGCGACGTAGTGAAACTTGTCGCTGGAGAGGTTGAACGAACTGTCGAGAAAGATTCCGCCCAGACCCACCTCATCCTTTGCCGCCTGCCAGCGATCCAGCCAGAGCTGGCGGACGGTGCTGTCGCGCAGGTTCAGCACGCAGAACGCGGGCGAGTAATGATCGGCGTCGATAGCGCCGCTCGGGGTGCGAACGTAG
>JBBQQZ010000415.1:0-2921 GCA_038215325.1 Tepidisphaerales bacterium
AATGCCGATCCCGTTCTCGCCGATGCCGCCGGTGAAGGCGATCACATCGACCCCGCCCAGCGCCACCAGATACGCGCCCAGGTAATGCCTCACGCCTTCGACGAACGCGTCGATCGCGAGTTTCGCCCGGTCGTTGCCTTCTTTGGCCGCCTTCTCGATATCCCGCATGTCGTTCGACACGCCGCTGATGCCGAGCAGGCCGCCTTCCTTGCCGAGCTTGTTCAGCACGTCGTCCACCGTCAGTCCCTGCTTGAGCAGTTTCTGAAGCGCGAACGTGTCGAAATCGCCGACGCGATTGTTCTGCAATAGCCCGGTCTGCGGCGTAAGACCCATGCTGGTCGCCACGCTTTTGCCGTCTTCGATCGCGGTGATCGACGACGATCCGCCTAGGTGGCACGAGATGATCTTTCGCGCCGTCGGGGCCAGTTCCTTCGCGCGGGTCGCGATGTACCGGTGCGACGCGCCATGAAACCCGTACCGGCGAATCCCCAGC
The DNA here is from genome assembly GCA_038215325.1 of Tepidisphaerales bacterium. Lineage (GTDB taxonomy): Bacteria > Planctomycetota > Phycisphaerae > Tepidisphaerales > Tepidisphaeraceae > BPJO01. Next base: position 494 of record JBBQQZ010000415.1, read on the forward strand.
TTCTCGGTCCATTCCCACGGGATGCCGTAGACCTGGCGCGATAGCGGGATCGTCTGATGAAACGCCGTTTCAAAGCACGCCACCTGCGGCACATCCGGCAACTTTGCGGCGAACGCCTTCATCGCCGCGATGTACGGCGGGTTGTGCGCTGGCGCGATGTCGGCGAACTGGTGCATCGTCTCGATCACGTGCTCGTCCACCCTCACCGCCCCCGAAATCGGCCCGCCGTGAACGGCTTTGAAGCCGATCGCGTCGGGGGTTTTCGGGAGCTGTTTGAGGATGACATCGATCACGTCACCGTGCGTCGCGTACGGCTCACCCGGCTGCCCGATCCGCTCGTACCCGCCGCGCGCAACTTCCTTGCCGTTCTGGTCCGTATCGAGGACTTTGAACTTGAAAGAGGTCGAGCCGAGATTGGCGACGAGGATCAGCATAGTTGCCAGGTAATAGTTGCCAGTTGCCAGTTCTTAGTTGCCAGTGAGGAGCGCCTGCTGCGCATTTCTGGCAACTGGCAACTAACAACTGGCAACTCGAATTCATCCCGCAAAACCGGCGATCAGGTCGCTGTGCGGACGGGCGATGACGTGGGACGAGATCAGTTCGCCCACCTTGCCCGCGGCCGCAGCGCCGGCGTCAACGGCGGCTTTCACCGAGCCGACATCGCCTTTGACGATCGTCGTCACGAATGCGCCGCCGATCTGGATCGTCTTGATGATCTCGACGTTGGCGGCCTTGCCCATGGCGTCGGTCGCTTCGACCAGACCCACCCAGCCCTTGGTTTCGATCATGCCGATCGCCCCGGCGTTGCCCGTGGGGGCGGGCTTTGCTTCGGCGGGTTTCTTGGGCTTGGGCAGCAGGCCGGTGATTTCATCGTGCGGACGCGCGATGACATGCACGGAGAGGACTTCGCCCACCCGACCGGCCGCTTCCGCGCCGGCGTCGAGCGCCGCCTTCACCGCAGCGACATCACCCTTGATAAAGGTGGTGACCATCGCCGAACCGACCTTGTCCCAACCGACGACCTCGACGTTCGCTGCCTTCAGCATCGCGTCAGTGCCTTCGATCAGGCTTACCAAACCTTTGGTCTCAATCATTCCGAGTGCTTCGTTTGCCATATGTGCTCCAGTTGCCAGTTGCCAGTTGCTAGTCGCCAGTAGTCATGCCCGATGCCTTTTCTGGCAACTGGCAACTACCCACTGGCAACTCCTTACTTGATCAGTTCCATCCTCGTCGCCGTTTCGATATCACACGCATTGCCTTCGTCGGTGTCGATATGCACTTCCAGGATGACCTTGGGGTGATATCGCACGGTCACACCGGCGAAGGTGACGCCGCACGGGCCGTCAATTTTAAGTTTGAGTTCGTCTCCGTCCTTGACGTTGTAGTAGGCCATGTCTTCGGTCGACATGTGGACGTGACGCTTGGCCCGGACGACGCCTTGGTTGATCGTGAGCGCCCCGGCGGGCCCGAGCAGGGTGATGCCGGGCGTGCCGGCGTGGTCGCCGGAAATTTTCAGGGGCAGATCCAGACCGAGGTAGATGCCGTCGGTATAGCTGAGTTCGAGTTGGGTGTAGTTTCGGACGGGTCCGAGGATTCGCACGTTCGGGATGATTCGCTGGCGCGGGCCGACGACGGTGATCTGCTGCTCGGAGGCGAACTCGCCTTGCTGGTACAGATCCTTCATCTTGCCAAGCTTCGTGCCTCGGCCAAACAGGATCTCCAGATGCTCCTGCGTGACGTGCGCGTGCCGGGCAGACACATTCACCACCAACGGGTGCGGCGGCCCCGGACGGCGATCCGCCGCGTGCCGCTCAATCGACTGCGGGCCACTGACGCCCGACAGCTTCTGCCGAAGCACCTCGCGAACGAGCGCTTCCACTTCTTTCCGATCCAGTTTTGTTGTCGTTGCCGCCATGCTCCGCAAACCTGTCGTTGAGATGGCAACAGTGTGCAAGATCTTCCAAAACTTGTCAAGGGCGGGGTGTGGATGGGACACAGATTGCATGGATCGGCGCAGATCAGCACAGATAAAGCATTGACAGAAAATGGCTTACGGACTTTACATCGATCGATAAAAAAATTACTCAAATGACATTTTTTGAATGAATCTGTTCCGATCCGTTTAAATCCGAGCGATCTGTGGCCTATTCCTCGCCCGAATACTCGCAAGCCGACGTGCAGGTTTCATTGACGATGATCTTGGCCAGCAGCGGCAATTGCGGCTTGATGTGGTCCCACAGCCACTTGCTGATCATCTCGGCGGTGGGGTTGCTGAGGCCTTCGATGTCGTTCAGGTAGTAGTGATCGAGCTGTTTGACGATTGGATCGCAGATGCGTTTGATGTCGCCGTAGTCGATCAGATACCCCTTGGCCGGGTCGACGTCGCCTTCCACCACCACATCAAACCGAAACGAGTGCCCATGCAGCC
>JBBQQZ010000416.1:0-2904 GCA_038215325.1 Tepidisphaerales bacterium
GTTCTTCGACAACATCCCCAATCTCCAATCGTCCTGGGTCACCATGGGCCCGAAGATCGGCCAGCTCGCGCTGATGTTCGGTGCCAACGACATGGGCAGCGTCATGATGGAAGAGAACGTCGTCAGCGCCGCCGGAACGACATACAAGCTGGAGGCACGCGAGATCTGCCGCCTCATCCGCGACGCCGGCTGGATCCCCGCCCAGCGAGATCAGTACTACAACATCCTCCACCGCCACGACGGGCCTGACAGCCCCGATCTCCAACCGCCGGCGCACCCGGCGATGCGGAACGTCGCGAAGATCGATAGCTCGTTCATCGGCCGGGCACCGGGGATGGAGCCGGTCTTCGCCTCCCGCGCCGACGACGGCGTCAAAGTCCAACTCCCCATCCTCGGCGACGGTCGATAAGAGGCCCGGTTCGTTGTCGTCGCCTATTGAGATCGGGGGGCGTCACAAGAGGATTTTTCCGGTGATCGAACGTCGCCGCACGGACAATGAGCGGAACAAGTGGTCGCGGTACGCAGTCATCGCCGCAGACGAATTCGTCAGCCAGTTCGTGCAACTTAAGCCCCCGGCCGACGGGTCTGTTCATCGTCAACGACATGCGGACCTCGCTCGTGCAGCCCGCGCTGTAGCGCGTCGGCGGAGATCGAGCGGGTCGTCCTCTCGCACGACGGAACGCCGTATCACTGCGTCGAAAAATCGTCGGCGTAGCCCACCGCCGCTTCACACGTCAGTCGGCAGCGCGAACTGATCGTCCGTGTCCGCCACCCATTTCGCCAATCGATCGTGCAACTGCTTGCGCTTGGCGCCCCATCGTGAGTTGTGCGCCAGGTTCACCTGTTCGTACGGGTCGTCGTTCAGATTGAACATCATCCACGGCTGATGCTCAAGACAGATGTATTTCCATCCGTCGGTCGTGACGATGCCTCGCCAGGGACGGTCGGTCGAATCGCCGTGGCGGGTGGGGATGCAAAGCTGAAGATACGCCGAATCCGGGTCTTGCTTCGCCGGCGTGCGGTTGGGCAGCCGTCGGTGCGAGTAGTCGGTGCCGGCCATCCACCCCGGGGCGTCGATGCCGCACAATCCGAGGGATGTCGGGCCGATGTCGACATGGTTCATCGGGATCGGTGCCCGCCCGGTCCGCACGCCGTACCGCGTGCCCCCGAACCCGCCCATGATGAACGGAACACGCACCGATTCCTCATACGGATTGGTCTTCAAAAACTGTCCGTGGCTGCCGTGCATGTCGCCGTGGTCGGAGAAGAAGATGACGTGCGTGTTCTCGATGAGCTGCGTCTCGGCGAGCGCGGTCATGATCCGGCCGACGTTCCAGTCGAGGTTCTCGATCATCGCGTAGTAGCCCGCAAGCGACCGTCGCGCCCGCTCCACCACCGACGCCACCTGCGGCACGTTGGCGCGCAACTGAACGCCGCCGGGCGTATGACGACGCATCCATTCCTCCGGCGCCTCGTACGGATCGTGCGGCGGCTGCACGCTCAGCGCGCAGAAGAACGGGGCACCGTCGCCCGCGCGCGTGCGCAGGTAATCGAGCGTAAGATTCGTCAGTTCGTCGGTCTCGAAACCGGGCAGACGGTAATGCGCGATCTCCTGGCCTGATTCGTCGTGGCCGTGGACGTGGCAGTCCCACTGGGCGTTGTTGTTCTCATACCCAAGCCACGATTTGAAACCGCCGCGCCGATGACGTGGGATCGTATGAAACGCGGCGCGGCCCTCACGCTCCTTGAACCCGTCGATGTGCCACTTGCCGAAGTAGGCGGTGTGGTAATTCGCCTGGTTGAACGGCTCAGCGACGGTCGGCATCCCGTCGGGCACCGCGTACTCATGCCCCGGCACCGCGTGATGCGGATACCGGCCGGTAAGAAGCGATCCGCGGTACGGGCTGCACAGCGGCGATCCGCCCACCGCGCCGTCGCACGTCAGCCCGCTGGAAGCGAGCCGGTCGATGTTGGGCGTGTGAATGTTCGGATCCCCATTGCAGCCCAACGCCTGCGCGCGGTGTTGGTCGCCAAAGATCCACAGGACGTTGGGTTGGCTCATGATGATCGAATCTTACACCAGGCGCGCGATCAGTTCATCATACAGCAGGTCCATCGCCTGCGGCTGGATGCGGACATTCCCGATGACCGACATGAAGTTCACGTCGCCGCCCCAGCGGGGAACGATGTGCTGGTGGAGATGCCCGGGCAACCCCGCGCCCGCGCATCGGCCGAGGTTGATGCCGATGTTGAAACCTTGCGGACACATCGCCTGCTTCAGCAATTTTGTCGCGGCGACGGTCTGCACCTGTAGGTCGGAAATCTGCCCGATCGACAGGTCTTCCAGCGAAGCCAGGTGCTCGCGCGGCGCGACCAGCAGGTGGCCGTTGGTGTACGGGAATTTGTTCATCAGCACGATGGACTGCTCGCTCGTCCAGAGCACCTTGCGCGCGTGCCTCTGCGCCGGATCGTCGATCCCCGCCATCGCCTGGCATAGAAAACACCCGCCAGCGGATTGGTCGGCGTTTTCGAGACTTCGAATGTATTCCATCCGCCAAGGGGCGTGCAGCGTGTTCGACATGCCGGCATTCTACTCGACGGTCCGGATCGGACGCACGCGACGATCGCACGTCGCTCAGGACCGGGAAGAACGCATGTCGGCCGGTGCGCCGGGTGAGGCAGTGGCAGTACGCGGAAAAGAAGGTCAAGAAAATCCCCGCGCGCTGCGGTCTATATGGAAGCGATATCCCGATCATGCAAAGACCGGGATTGGTATTCGACGCCCGCTTGGATATTCTTTGCCGCTCGCTCACGAAGGACACGTTATGCATTTGCTCTCCGCCAAAGGATTCGTCGCCCAGGGGATCGCCGCTGGGATTAAGCAGTCGGGGAAGAACGACGTTG
>JBBQQZ010000417.1:0-2902 GCA_038215325.1 Tepidisphaerales bacterium
CCGCGACGAAACCCGCATCTGCCGCCGAAACGCGCCCGGAGTGAACCCGAATCGCCCGCGGAAGGCTTTGCAGAGGTGATTGGTATCGGCAAAGCCCGTCAGCCGCGCGATCGCTTTCATCGAGTGGTCCTCGGTCAGCAGCATGTCACGTGCCCGCTGCAATCGCAGGTCGCGAATGAACATCGCCGGGGATAAGCCGGTGACGGTGCGAAAATGGTGGCTGAAGTTGCTGCGGCTCATCCCGAAGACCGAAGCGATCTCATCGACATTCGGGCGCGCCATCTCGGGGCTTTCGAGCAGGATGCGCACACGTGCGAGCAGGTTTTCACGCTCGTCGCCACGGTGCTGGTTCGCCCAGGCCGTGCGATCGAACGCAACCACCAGATCAAATAGCCGCGACTCGCGCGTGAACCGGTCGTCCGTCCGCTGACGGTGCGCCGTCACCAGTTCCACGAGCGCCGTCGCCAGCGGTCCGTCAGGCGGCGCATGCAGCACCGGGCCGGCGGGGGGTGCCAGCGCTCGGATGCGCCCCACCACGTACGGGTGATGGACGATCACCCAGAAGAACGACCACGCCGGGCTGGTTTCCGGCTGATAGTACTCATGCGCCGACGGAGCCACGGCGGCGAAGAGGGTGCCGGGCGTTTGCGGATACTCCCGGTCACGCGCCTTGAACAACCCCGCGCCCGCGAGGGTGTACTGGATCACCGCGTAAGGGCGCGACGGATCCGCGCCGCGTTTCTCGCCAATCCAGCGGTACCGCTCCGCGAGGATGCGACGCTCCATGCCGACGTACACGTCCAGCCCATACCCCAGCGACACCGCCGGTCGGCGCGGGCGGGCGAAGAGCTTGGTCAGGCGGGTTTGCAGGGCGTCAGTCACGTTCACAAAAATACTATAGATTTCCCATATCGCCACTTGTTGGCCGTAAAAATCAGCGGCATCCTATGCACGTACAGACGCAACGGAGCGTCACAGATAGACAACAGGAGTTATTCATGGCCATCAAGATTGCGATGATCGGTGCCGGTTCGATCGGCTTTACACGGCGTCTCATGCGGGACGTGCTTGCAGTTCCCGAGCTGCGGGATACCACCTTCGCGTTCACCGATCTGAACCAGCAGAACTTGGACATGGTCACGCAGCTCTGCCAGCGCGATATCGACCACAACAAGCTCCCCGCCAAGATCGAAGCCACCACCGACCGCCGCCGTGCGATCGCGGATAGCAACTACGCGATCTCGACGATCCGCCAAGGCGGTCTTGAAGCGTTCAAGACCGACATCGACATCCCGCTGAAGTACGGCATCGACCAGTGCGTCGGCGATACCATCTGCGCCGGCGGGATCATGTACGCCCAGCGCACCATCCCCGCGCTGCTCGATTTTTGTCGCGATATCCGCGAAGTCGCCAAGCCCGGCGCCGTGTTCCTCAACTACAGCAACCCCATGGCGATGAACACCTGGGCCTGCAACCAGTATGGCGGCGTGAAGACGATCGGCCTGTGTCACGGCGTGCAGGGGGCGCACTGGCAGATCACCAACTGCGTCGAGATCTGGGCGAAGGAGAAGGGCATCATCCCGAAGGACTACGTCTCGCCGGGGCGTGAAGGAAAGAGCACCACCGACTACGCCAGCGGCTTCAAGTTCGGCGGGCTCGATAAGAAGGAAGTCGACGTCGTCTTCTCCGGCATCAACCATCAGACATGGTGCGTGAAGGCGACCTTCCGCGGTATCAACGTTTTGTCGATGCTGGCGGATATGTTCGACAAGCACCCGGTTTTCCCGAAGACCGAGAAGGTGCGCATCGATGTGCTCAAGCGCTTCGGCTTCTACTCCACCGAATCCAACGGCCACCTTTCCGAATACCTGCCCTGGTACCGCAAACGCACCAGCGAGATCAACCAGTGGATCGACCTCTCAAGCTGGATCAACGGCGAAACCGGCGGATACCTGCGCGTCTGCACCGAAGGTCGCAACTGGTTCGAGACCGATTTCCCCAACTGGTTGAAGGAAGAGCCCAAGCCGATCGACGGCACGGATCGCTCCGAAGAGCACGGCAGTTACATCATCGAGGGCCTGGAGACGGGGCGCGTGTATCGCGGGCATTTGAATGTGGTCAATGACAACCACATCCCCAATCTGCCCAACGGCTGCATCATCGAAATCCCGGGGTACGTCGATCGCAACGGCATTAACATGCCGGTGGTCGGCGATCTTCCGCTCGGCTGCGCCGCAACGTGCAGCGCGAGTGTCCGCGTCCAGCAGATGGGCGTCGAGGCGGCGGTGCATGGGGACGTGCAACTGCTGAAGTTGGCGATGCTGCATGATCCGCTCGTCGGCGCGGTCTGCAATCCGGAGGAAGTCTGGCAGATGACCGACGAAATGCTGGTCGCCCAGTCCGAATGGCTGCCGCAATACAGCCACGAGATCGTCGCCGCGAAGAAGCGCCTCGCCGATCACCAAGCGAATGGAACGCGCGTGAAAATGGTCGAAACCGAAGGTGCCGCCCGCCTGCACACGAAGACCGTCGACGAGATGAAAGCCAAAAAGGAAGAATCCCGCGCCAACGCCCAGGCGGCGGACAAAGGGAAGATGACGGCGAATGCGTGAGGAGGGGGGGAGTTGCCAGTTGCCAGTTGCCAGTGGTGGGTGGCGAATGGCGAGTGGCGAGTGGCGGGTGGTCAGAATGAAGGCACCGGGTGTATGCGACAGCGTCCGCCCGTAGTTTCTTGTCTGACCACTGACCACTGACCACTCAGCACTCAGCACTCACCAAACGGCCTGAACCACACCGGCTGCGGATGACCGATCGGTTTCCGCAGCCGTTTCGCGCGCTCGACGCCGGTGAGATGCCAGCGGTATAGCCCGCCCGCTGATTCCTCGTCGCGCGTCACGCGATC
>JBBQQZ010000418.1:0-2897 GCA_038215325.1 Tepidisphaerales bacterium
CGACGCCGCCGGCAAGATCGCGCATTACGAGGAAGTGCCGATGCGTGAACCGCGCACGATCGAAGCGATCGCTGCGGCGGCGAAGTAAGGCGTGCGTCTCAACAACGCACCCTTGGCGCTGTATGTTGTGTTGAGACATGAGCTTGGCCTTGAACGACATTTCTCAGCCGGTTCGTACCGCAGCCCCGCCCCGGGCGCGCTGGCGCAGCGGTGCCGTGCTGCTATCGGTCATTCGACGCATGCCTCGTCTGGTCTTGAATCTCCTGCTGATTGCGCTGATCGGATTGCTATTGCTGCTGATGTGGTCGCCGGGCTATTTCGGCGCAACGCAGGAAAGCCCGCGTCGCTTCGAGCGACGCCAGCGCAATATCGGCAACCGCCCGCCCCCACGCACCGAACTGCCGCCGCCTCGCATTCCGGTCGCGACGCCGCACGCGTGCCGTGACGCACCTGCCGCGTCTTGAGGCAAAAAAAACAAAAAAACTCGATGGCGCTGCGCGCTTGACATGACAAATGCGCAGCGCGGCGGTCTACATGGAAGCTCCGCGCGCCGAAGTCGCGTCGTTCTTTGACAATCGAATACGCCTGCAATCCCCGGCCGAATTTGCTCGTCAGCATGTTACAAATGCTACACATTCAAAGTGGCGCGCGACGCTTCAGTATCCGACCGAATCGGCTAACGACTGGCCGTGACGGGAGTTGCGATCGCGCGGGCTTCGCGCGAGCGGTGTAGCGCGAACGTAGCGCGCTACATTCGCTACCCACCCAGTTGTGCCCGCAGCGCCGCCGGGCGGATGCCCATCATCTGTTTGAACCGGCGCGAGAAATGAAACTCGTCGCAGAAGCCGCAATCGATCGCGATGTCGCGCAGCGTGCGGGATTTGTCTTTCAGGAGTTCGCACGCGTGCTCGATCACCCGCTGCGTGTGAAATCGCGCCGGTGGATGCCCGGTCAGCGCGGTGAGTCGCCGGCGGAAGGTTTCGTAGCCGCAGTCGAGGTCGCTGGCGATCTGGTTCCAGTCCGGCTTCGGTCCCACGCCGATGAGCTGCGTCGCGTTGGCGAGCCAGACCTGGTCGTCCGACCCGACCCGACCCGGGATCGAAAGCATTTCGCTGAGGAATCGCTGCACCAGCGCGACCGCCTGTAACGGATCGGGATTGGCGCATCGCTCGAGCCGCGCGTGCCAGTACTCGATCGGTTCGAGTCGATGAATCAGGTTTCCCGGTTTCAGCAGCCCGGTCTGTCGCCACAGGTCGAACGCGAGCCCGGAAAACACGACGTGGAGCTCGTCCCAACGCGGGTCACGCTTCTGTGGAAAATATGCATGCGGCAGATCCGGGAGGACGACGATGCAGTCGCCGGCGCTGACCTGACGATCGACGCCGGTCGCGTCGATGTATCGGCCGGCGCCGTGAAGAATGAGGACGATCGCGTAGCTCCCGAACACCCGCAGCGGCCTGTCGGGGACGCCGTTGCTGTTGCGGATGTACCCCGCAACGCTCACCTGCCCAAGCGGGCAACGGGCGGTGGAACGATGAATGAAGCGAGATGCCCGGACCAGGATACCCATTGCAATGGATGCTACCAAAACCTACATGCTCCTGTCCAAACCCACTATGGAACGCTGCGGCGGGAAGTCGCATGATGTATTTCACATAGGAGCACGAACGATGAACACGATGACCGCCTTCCCCGAACTGAAATCCACCGGCGTCAACCTGGATCTCGACCACGTCGATTTTCTGAAGGAGTCCGCCAGTGTCGCAAGCGACGTCGAGACATTGCGCCAGCGCATGACGACGCACGGCTACCTTTACATGCCCGGTCTGCTGAACCGCGATCGCGTGCTCGACGCCCGCCGAGCGATTTGCCAGGCCATGCAGGACGGCGGATTTTTGGATGACTCTAAACCGATGATGGAAGCGATCCCGAATCCGAAGAAGGGTATCGGCTTCAAGCCCGAGTTCGCGACCGGCAATCCGGTGGTCGAGAAACTGCTCTACACCGGCGAGATGATCGAGTTCTTCGATCGCTTCTTCGGCAAGCCGACGATGCACTACGATTTCACGTGGCTGCGTACGGTGTCGCCGGGACCTGGCACGCCGAGCCATTGCGATGTCGTCTACATGGGACGCGGCGAGACGCAGCAGCTTTTCACGGTCTGGACGCCGCTGGGCGATATCGATTTCGCGCAAGGCGGGCTGATGGTGCTCGATGGCTCGAACCGTTATGACCCGCTCAAGCGCAACTACGGCCAGCACGACGTCGACACGTTTTGCACCAACAAGGAGAAACAGGACGGCTGGCGCGACGGGATCAAGTGGCTGCCCGACTCAGACGTGAAGGGCACGAGCGGCAGCATCGGCAATGATCCGAACGCGATCCGCAACGCGGTTGGAGGGACGTGGCGCACGACCGAGTTCAAGGCCGGGGACGCGTTGATCTTCACGTGCTACACGGTGCATGCGTCGCTCGATAACACGTCGGATCGCATCCGGTTATCGACGGATTCACGCTATCAGCCTTCGGGGACGGTGCTGGACGAGCGGTGGGTGGGATCGAACCCGATCGCGCACTCGCAGGCCGGAAAACGTGGGAAAATCTGCTGATCACGCCGCCGATCGACCGGCTTGCAGCAGCGAGAGTGGCTCGGTGCGAGCGACGCGGATTGCAGGAAGGATCGACGCCAGCAGGCTGATGCCGACCACAACGCCCACGCCGAGCCACACGATATCCCACGGCACGGTCAGCGGCGGGTGGTGGCCGAGGGTGATGGTCATCAGTTGACGCGAGTTGAGCGTCATCTGAAGCCCGCACAGCACGCCCATCGCCGCGCCGATCGTGCCCAGCAGGATTGCTTCGCAGAGCACGATCCGCAGCAATGAAGCGCGCGTGAG
>JBBQQZ010000419.1:0-2867 GCA_038215325.1 Tepidisphaerales bacterium
GCTTGCGCACCTGTTCCAGCGTGTTTTCGTCCGCGTCGCAAACGACGGTCAGGCGCGACAACTCGGGATTCTCGGTCCGGCCTACGACCAGCGAATCGATGTTGAAGCCCCGCGCGGCGAACATGCCCGCGACATTCGCCAGAACACCCGGCTCGTTGATGACGAGCGCTGAAATCACTGATCGCATATAAAACCTTTTCCAGAAAATCCGAGTCGGGCATTATACGAATTGCGACGAAACTGCCAAATCTCGGATCCTAAAGCTGGCAAAAACAAGCCGAAACATGGTTTTTCGCACTCGCCCGACGCCAAAATCGGCTCAGCGCAGCTTCGTCGGCACGAATCGCATGTCCTGGAGCGCCGGGAACTGCTTTCGATAGTCGCGGAGCGCTTCCAGATCGATTGCGGCCTTGAGCACGCCTTCTGTATCGCCTGCATCAGCAATGACTTGCCCGCGCGGGTCGATGACCATCGATCGACCGGGGTATGCGATCGCCGGGTCGGAACCGACGCGATTGCAGGCGATGACGTACGCCTGATTTTCGATCGCCCGGGCGGCGAGTAGCGTGACCCAGTGATGCACCCGGCTCGCCGGCCAGTTCGCGATGACGATGAAGATCTCCGCCCCGCCGCGGGTGGCGATGCGGAAGGCTTCGGGAAAGCGGAGGTCGTAGCAGATCAGCGGGCTGACCGTCGCGCCGTTCCATTGAAAGTGCGTGAGATGGTCCCCGCCGCGGTAGTGGTTGTGTTCGCCGGAGAAGCTGAAGGGGTGGAGCTTTTCGTACTTGCCAATGACGTTGCCATCCGGGCTGGCGACGATCGCGAGGTTCCTGCCGCGATCGTCGGGCTTGATCATGTTCCCGCCGACGACGGTCACGCCGAATTCCTTTGCGATCTGGCAGAAGAACCGTCCCGTCGAATCATCCCGATCGGCGATCTCATCCACCTTCATCGAAAACCCGACCGGAAACGCCTCCGGCAGCACGACCAGATCCCCCTTCTCAGGCGGATTGTGCAGCAGCATCTGGCGCGCCTTGGCGTGGTTGGCGGATCGGTCGTGCCAGACAAGATCGAGTTGAAGAACAACGGCGTGCATAGATCTACTATCGGCCGATCTTAGGGCGCGGGCAAGCGCGAGCGTTCTGGCGCCTGTTCGGGCGTTCCATTATCACATCAGTTCCACCGAAACTGGTATGATAATGCATGCTTTGTCACGCCCCCGCGATCGCCGGGACGTGCGTATCGACGTGTCGATTTACCCGGCCGCGAAGCCAGAGCAGCATCGCGATCATCCCCAGCGGACAGAGCGTGGCGGTGAGCAGGCCGTAGCGCAGGCTTGATCCGTCTGCGTCGGCGATCGCGCCGACGATCCAGGGCATCACCATCCCGCCCAGGTTCCCCAGCGCCGCCAGCAGCCCGAACATCGTCGCGCCCCCGTTCGGATACTTGTCCGCCGACACCGCGAGCGTGCTAGGCCAGAGGCACGACCCGGTCAGCCCCGCCGCGATGCACGCCACGAGCGCAATCGTGTTCGTCGGCCCGAACGACGCGATCGGGAACAGGATCGTCGTCAGCACGCAGCAGCCGAGCATCAGCGTGATCGTGCTGACGCGCTTCGGCAAGAACAAGATCCCGATGCGACCCACCGCCATCGCCAGCGAAAACCCGACCAGGCTCATCCCGGCGGTCCATCGCGTGAAGCCGAGCGTTTCTTCCGCATACGCGGGCAGCCAGTACGCCATGCCCGCCTCGGTCGCGCCGCCGAGGAAAATCGTGATCATCAGCACGACAAACACCGGCCGCGTGATGAGCGTACGCGTCGGCGTGCGGACGCTGGTTTCCGAGACCATCGCGGGCAATCTCAGCACCACAAATGCCGCGCCGATCACCAGCGGCATGGGCAAGAGCGCCAGCGATACCGTTCGCCAGCCGATATCAAATCGCAAAGCGATCGAGCTGAGCAAAATGGTCGCGACGGCTCCGATGGAGTAGAACGAATGGAGCAGGTTCATCGCCAGCGTCCGCCGCTCGGACTGGACTGCCGAGACGATCGGGCTGAGGATCATATCGAGCGACCCCGCGCCCAAACCCATGACGAACGACGCGATCAACACCGTGTCATACCCCGGCGCAAACCCGAGCACCGCCAGCCCGGCCGCGATCAGGAGATTTCCCCCCACCGCAAACGGCTTGGCGCCAATCCGATCCGCCAGCGGACCGGTCGCAAAAATCCCCAGCACCAGCCCCCCGAACGTGACCGCGCCGATTCGCCCGAGTTGCTCAGCGCTCAGCCCTCTGGCTCCACCGAGGTCGGCAGACAATGTCGTCAGAAACACCGGCAACAGGTTGATCGCGATCGCCAGCGCCATCATCGCCAGATAACACACCCCCACCACCGCCCACACCGCCTTGGGTCTCTCCGCCCCGCGATCATCCAACACCCGCCGCTCCGTCACGTTTCGCTCCATCCCCCGATCCTACGCTCCACCTCGATCCCGCAAAACCCACCCCCGCACCACAGGCACCACAGGCACCACACGCCCCCGCCGCCCACAACCCGCACCCCACGCCCCACGCACGCGCACCCGCGCCCTGGCCGATCGCGACCTTCGGCACACTGCCAGCGCCAGGGCCATCGCATGTCCCGTCTTATCCCCTCCCATGTGCATCAGGGAGAGAGCTGGGGTGAGAAGTGAGGGTCTACTTGTCGGACGCTGAAATCCCAGAGTCTCGACGCTCTGCCCTCACGCTGGCCCGCTCCCTGGGTACCGGAAGAGGGAATGGAAAAGCACATGCGATCACCCCGCTGCCGGCCCGAACGCGTCCGAACGTCATTTGCATTCGACCCAAAAACCGCGTACAACACT
>JBBQQZ010000420.1:0-2854 GCA_038215325.1 Tepidisphaerales bacterium
TCGTCAGCCGCACCGTCTTGGCGCTCAACGACGCGAGTAAACCCGTCAAGGGATCGAAGATTCTGATCATGGGGCTCGCCTACAAGCCCGACGTCGACGACGTCCGCGAAAGTCCCAGCTTCGAGCTGATCGCAAAGCTCGAACACCTCGGTGCCCTTGTGGATTACAACGATCCCCACATGCCCAAGACGCACAAAATGCGCCGGCACGATCTTCAGATGGAAAGCGTCGAGCTTACCCCCGAAAGCCTCGCCAGCTACGACTGCGTGCTGATCGCCACCAACCACAGCACGTACTACTGGCAGATGCTGGCCGATCATTCGAAGCTGATCGTCGATACGCGCAACGCGATGGCGAAGGTGAAATCGCCCAAGGCGCGGGTGGTGAAGGCGTAGGTTTGATACACGGAGACCACGGAGGTCGCAGAGCGAGGATTTCGCGATGCCTTACGATGGGGAGATTCCGCCGTTCGGTGATCTGGTTGTGCCGGATCCGATTGATCATGAGCGTTGTCATTCGGTCATCGGGTCTGCAATTGCGGCGATTCGGGCGCTACGCGGTCGAACTGATACGCGTAACTCCATTCGGCGACCGCACCTGGCTCGAGCTTGATTTCCTTGAACGGCTCAACGCACATCATCTCCGGCAGCCCGTACACCACCAGACGAGTCGGCGCGAAATCGAGCGAAACGGCCAGTCGCAGCGTGTCGCATGTAAGCGTATACACCCGCGGCGGGTTGTCTGCGTCATAGTCGAGCGGGATCCACGCGGATTGCCCTGGCTTCAGCTCGTTCGCGGTCAGCCCCTGCGCATCGAACGAGACCGCGCCAACCCCTTTCGCGTTCGCCGCCTGCTTGACGGGACGATCAAAGCGAAGAGTCGCACCGGACATCCATCCGCGGTCGCCCAGGCGGTAAAAATTGTGTGCATACACGCTCGTGCCAAACGATTGCTCGCCGGTGTTCCACAGGCGGCAGGCGATGAGCAACGATCGATCGTCGGTCAACGCGACGCGCTTCTCATAGACGTACGCGATCTGCCCAAGCCGAAGCGAGTGAACGAACGTCACCTCTCGTCCCCGCGCATCGGGCATTACTTTCCAGACGCCCGGGTCGAGCACCCGGTATTGCCCGCGGAAGAAGTAGGGCTTCGTCGTTGCCCGCTCAAGGACCCCGACGCCGATCTTGACGAACCCGCCACCCACCGCCGCCGAGTCGTAGCCGAGGGGAGCATCCATCCCGAACTCCATCGCCGGGCCGACGGCGTTGTCATGATCGCCAGTCGCGTTGGGGCTAGGATTCCACTCATTCCAGAAAACATCCCTGCCGAGGCGGAGCTCACCGACCATGCCGGACCAATCAAACCGCGTGCCGCGATAATGTCCCGTCTGCGGATCGGGCAAGTAGACCGTCGCGGACAGTTCGCCTGCACTCAGTTGCACGGACGGCGCAGGCGGCGTCGTCGGCGTTTGTGAGAAAACACGCGTTGCCAGAAGCAAAATGATGCCGATATGCCGTTTCATGTCCTGCCTCCTCAGTTGCACTTTACCTGCTACAAGTTCTCCCGCCATCGCACGACGCCGCCTGCGGGGACATCGACGCGCCGCACGACTGTTCGCATCACGTCATCAAGTCGCTTTTGCGCGGCCGACTCGGAAGTCTCGACGAGGACCTTCACCGTCGCATCAAACTTTGTCGGATTGCTGATCGTGATCTCGCCAGGCCCCGACCATTCGGCGTTGACATGGTCAAGAACCGATAGCAGGCGAGTGTCCGGCTGCGCGTATATCCCAGGCAGTTCGGCCCAGGTCAGGAGCATCGAACCCTCCGACCAGGTCGATCCGCCAAAGATTTCGCCGACTCCGATTTCGTTGTCCGGGTCGCCGCGGACTTCCCAGTCACTCATATTCACACGTTCATTGATCCATCCCGCCGGCAGGATCGGCCAACGCTGGTTGGGGCGCCGGTCGATAATCGGACGATCCACGCGCGACATGTACTGCGGGATCGCATGCGCGATCGAGCGAAGCAGATCCAGATAGCTCCGCTCGCCGGTAGCGCGGAACAGTTTGAGCAGCGCGTCGCCCGAAAGTGTGCAGATGCCCGGCGCGCTGTGCTTGTTCTGAACATTGGCATAGACGGTTCCGTCGGTCAGCATGCCCATGCGCCCGAACGTGGAGTTGGCCGGGAAGGGAAAGTCGTAGTTGACGACCCACGTCGCCGCCTGGTGCGCCACGTTGCGTGCCGCAGTAAGCCAGCGGGGATCTCGGGTCGCTTCAAAAAGTGTGACGAACGAATCAAGGAGTCCGAAACACGACTCACTGTCGGGCGACTGGATGATGTCGCCCGGCCCGCCATTGGTGATGCCGCGTGCGACGAACTCGTCGTGATAGTAATTCCCCGCCGCGATTGCGGTTTCGAGATACGCCGGTTCGTCGAACCACGCCGCCGCCCGCGCCAGCCCTCCGATCGCAAGCGCTGCGGTGCAGGTTCCGCCGACGCGAAGCTCATCGCGCCACGCCGAAGCGTAGTGGCCGAACTGATGATAGCGGTTCCAAAGTCGCACAAACCCGTCGGCAAGCGACCGCGTCATCCGCTGCCAGGGCTCATGGATTGGCTCGGATCGATCCCGCAAAAGCTGGAACGATCTTAGCAGGCAATACATGCTGTCTGCGCTGTAGCGAAGAAGCACACGGTGCGCATCCGACCAGACCCCCTCGTGGAACGAACTGCGCAGGAAACCTGACGCGGTCAGCGCGCCGTTGGCAAGGAAATCGAACGTGCGCGTCGCGCGGGCGAAGGTGATCGGCTGCCCCTCGCCGAGCAGTGCGGGGAGGATATTCGGGCCGCCCACC
>JBBQQZ010000421.1:0-2841 GCA_038215325.1 Tepidisphaerales bacterium
GGGTCTTCTGCCCCGCCGAGGCGATTGAGCTGGTGCTGCGTGTGGCGTGACGAGTGTGTCGTGAAAGCGCTTCCGAATCCTTTCACGACACACTCATCACGTCACACTCGTCCCCGCTCCGGGCCGCCACAGCGTCGTCGCTTCATCGAACGGGCAGTCGGCCCGCTTGATCATCCCCCAAACCTCTTCCACCGCGCCCCAGGCGCGATCGACCAAGCCTTGCGGGTACGACCACTTCACGCGATGACGCTCGAATTCGTCTTCGTCGTCCAATTTCGGCTCGGGCATCGTCGGGCGATTAATGATGTCCAGATCCAGGTCCACCCAGTTCAGCACCCGCCCGTCCCAGGTGGCGGGCTCGGCGATGTTCACGTAGTGCTCTTCAAACCGCCAATCCGCATGCCACCGCACCACCACGTTCCAGGGACGGTCGGTGAAGAAAATCTGAAGCAAATGCGACTTGGTCTTCAACTCCCCCCGATACGTCGTCATCTCCACGTGCGGCGGCGTGTAAAACGAAATCTCGTTCCCCTCGGCGCGAACCAGCGTAGTGTCGTAGCGGTAGTGGAGCGACCCGTCGTACTTGGTGGATGAGATGATTGCGTTGGTCATGAAAGCCGAGAGTGGGAGACACGAAACACGAGAGACGAGACAACGAGACAGTATAGACGCTTTCTCGTTGTCTCGCGTCTCTTGCGCCGTGCCTATTTGTCTATTGTCTATGCCGCCGCCTTCATCGCTGCCATGTTCACGCCACCGCCTTGGACGTTCGTTGAAATCGGCAAGCCGGTCGGCCCGGCGTCGCCTGCCCGATTGGTCCATGCCGCCCGCACCCACACGCGCGATCCGCCCGGCACCGTGTCCGGCACATCGAACTTGAACGTATGCCGCGTCGCCAGGCCGGCGAATCGCCACTCGCTCGCTTCGCTCGCGTATGTGTCGCCCACACAGTAGTAGACGATCGCCTGCACCGTCCCCCTGGGCTTGCCGCGTTTGAACGACGAAGCCGCAGCGTGAATCGCAACCTCGATCGTCCGCCCGACGACCTGCCCGATCCCCATCGCCGGCCGATCCGCCGGCACCGCCACCGGCGACGGCCCGCCGTCGTTCACATGAATGCCCAGTAGAAATTTGTTCGCATCACTCACCGACGAATTCGCCTGCACGAGCGTGTAAAGTTCCCTGGCATAGTCCAGCAGCGCCGCCCTCGCCGCATCGCGCGTCACCGTCTGCACCCTCGACCACATCCCCTCCGCCCGCGCTTCCATCATCGCGTTGTAGCTCGCGACATAAGGGCCATGCAGGTTCGCGAATTTCTCCTCCTGCTCGGTCGTGATCCCATAATCTCCCGGCGATTCAGCCAACCGGGCCGCCCAGTTGTTCGAATACCCCACCAGCGCTGCATCCGTTCTCGGAACCATGGCAACCTCACTTTCGACGACCGTTCTTCGATGCGATCCACGCCGTGGCCGCAATACCCGCGTCGCCCGTTCGATCGGCACGAAATGGGCGACGCAGGCGTCGCGGCTACAGCACGTCAGCGCCGCGTCAACATCCCTATCGGCCATCCCCCCGCGCCGCTTCACGACCAAACCCCACCGTTCGGTTATCGAACCTCACCGTCCCGCGGTGCAACCGCGCCGTTCCGCCATCCAACCGCGCAGTTGAACCCCGCTACGGCGCGGTATCGTCCTCCAACCCGACCGTTCCGCCGCCCAACCGCATCGTCCGATCACGCACCCGCGCCGTCCGCCCGCCCGACCACATCGTCCCGCCACCCAACCTTGCCGTCCGCTCACGTCCATCAATGATTTGGCGGCGCGCGCGGAGGCGGCTTCCGCCGCCACGAGCAGGTCCGCAGAATGCACCGAGCCGTTGACATGGCAACCGCCTATGGCAACGATGATGACAGAAGTCACCGGCATGCTAATTGGCGCGGCCGGTCAGTTGAATCACTATGTTATTTGGCGGCAGCCGTTCGGCGGATCGACACAATGACGGATCGTGGGAAGCTTGCTCTACGTGTCGTGGCGATCATCATGGGCGTCGCCGCATTCGCGTGGGGCGCCGAAGTTGTTCGCCAAGCGTTGCAGGCGGACGATGGCGGACCGGCGCTCGGTGCGATTTGCATGGCTGCCAGCGTTCGGGCTGCCGATCGGCGCTGGTGCTGTCTGGTCCTCGACGAACCGCAAGTGACGGCCACACCGACCGCCACCACGAACAGCTCCGTGCGGACCAGTCGGGTACGCGAGATTCGTTTTCCAGGAAGCATCATGGCGCTACTCATCGAAGAAGTGTACCGTGACCAGCTTGGCAACGTCCACCAAAACCAGGTGTGACCAGACCGCTTTCACCTCGGGCCCGTCGGCGAGGGACTGACAACCTCGATCGCATGGTGCGGTGAACCGCACCCTACGCGCTGACAGAGAAGACGATCACGAATCGACACGAATCCTCACGAATAAATCCAGAATTCATTCGTGCGGATTCGTGTCGATTCGTGGATCAATTTACGCCGCGACGTGTTCTTCGACCGGCTCGGCGTCGCGCACGGCTTCTCGTTCGGCTTCGGCCAATCGTTCGGCGCGTTCCGCCTGGGCGACGGCGGCGTCGGAGATTCTGCCGCCTTGTTGCACTTGATCGAACTTGACCGACACCCGCTTGCTGACGCCCTGTTCCTGCTGCGTCACGCCGTAGAGTACGTTGCCGATCTGCATCGTGCGCTTGTGGTGGGTGATGATGATGAACTGGCTGAGGTCCAGGAATTCCTGCACGATCAGCCCGAAGCGCACGTTGTTGGCCTCGTCGAGCGGGGCATCGACTTCGTCGAGGATGCAGAAC
>JBBQQZ010000422.1:0-2771 GCA_038215325.1 Tepidisphaerales bacterium
CGACTGGTACGAACTGCACCCCGGCGGCTATGCCTACAAAGTCGCGCCGCGCTGGCCTTTCACCGGCGAGAGCGTCCAACTGGCGATCCAGCCGAGCGCGCGACCGACGACCCAGCCCACTCGCCACGCGCAGCAGGTGACGGATTATCTGTTCGGCTTCTACGAGACGCAGCAGGGTACGCCGCAGGCGTGGCTCTTTCGCGGGCCCGGCGTGGCGCTGCCGCTGCACCGCTACCCCTTCTCGCCGGAGCAGCCGAACGCGAATCGACTGCTGAGTGAACCGCGGGTGACTGTGAAGTACGACGAGGCGGCGTTGACAACCCGCTACGAGATCGCGCTGCCCTGGGCGAGTCTGCCCGAGATTAAAGTCGAATCCGGCGCGCTGATTTCCGGCCTGGAACTGAAACTGACGACCAGTCGCTGGTCGGGCCTGTTCAGCGCCGCCGGTCGCGGCGCGGCCAAAATGGATCTATCGATCTTCCAGCCGCATTGGGCCACGGGTTTTACCGCATCCATTCCGTGGCGACTGGAGTGATTCAGGTTCATCCGGTTTTCGCGCACTCGGGCTTGAAAAAATGTGGACAGGGCCGTCTCCTTTTGAGTCGCGAAACTTCAAGGAGATAAGCCCATGTCCACCAGCCTGTTGTATCACGCCTTTGGCCTGCGCCACTACCACTTTGTCCGCAATACTTTCCGCGAGGGCGTCGTCCACTTCGCCATCGAACACGCGCCAGTTTGTAGGGTGGGCTTCAGCCCACCATCCCCCCGCATCGACGGTACGGTGGGCTGAAGCCCGCCTTACGTTATTCTGCATTGTTACCGGCGACTTGCGTCGTTTACGATTCGGGCATTATGCCCAAGTACCGTCGCCCAATTCAACCCGGCGGGACGTTTTTCCTCACGCTGGTTACACACGAACGAAGACGGCTGTTCGATGAAGAGCTTGCCCGCACGCACCTGCGGCATGCGATCGCGGCGGCGAGGGGGGATCGGCCGTTTGAACTCGTGGCGTCGGTGCTGTTGCCCGATCATCTGCATCTGATCGTCCAACTGCCGGCTGGGGACGCCGACTTCTCGCTCCGCGTCTCGGCGATCAAGGCGCGGTTCACGCGGGCGTATCTTGGTGCCGGCGGCACGGAAACATCGCAAAGCCGGTCACGCGATCACCAGAGACACCGCGGCGTGTGGCAGAAGCGGTTCTGGGAACATCTCGTCCGCGACGAAAACGACCTGATCGATTGCATCGAATACGTACACTACAACCCCGTCAAGCACGGCCTGACGACGTGCCCGCACGCGTGGGAATGGTCGAGCTTTGGACGATTTGTCGAGAAAGGTCATTACCCGCGCCAGTGGTGCTGTGCGTGCGATGGGACGCCGGAGGCGAGCACGCACAGCCCGCGATCGATCCGGCCGACGACCTCGCCATCGACACTGACGCTGGCGGAGCGAACCCGCTGCACGACGGCGATCATCGCAGCACGCTCCCGTGTGTTCGAGTCGGCGTGACCGAATCGATTCGCACGGCGACTTCGTCGCCGGTGCGAACGTCGGGCGATTCAAAATGCACGTCGAAGTAACGCTCGCATCGGCCATGCCGGGTGGTCGAGGCGGCGTCGCTGTTTCGTTCGACCAGGATCGTCACGCTCTCTCCGATGAACTGCTTGCGGAACTCGAAGCTGTGGGCCGCTGCGCGGTCGTGGAGGATCTTGATGCGCTCGTTGGCGATGCGCGAATCGACAAACTGTTTCGTCCACCGCGCCGCGGCCGTGTTGGGGCGGGCGGAGTAGGGGAAGGCGTGGGTGTGGATGAATCGGACGCGGTCGACGACATCCAGCGTCTGGGCGAAATCGTCGTCGGTTTCGCCGGGGAAGCCGCCGATGATGTCGGTGGTGATCGCCGGGCGGTCGAAGGATTCGTGAACCATGTGCGCCATATCGAGGAACTGTGATCGATCGTATTGCCGGTTCATTTTCCGCAGCACTTGGTCCGATCCGGCCTGCAAGGGCAGGTGAAAGTGCGGGACGAGCTGCGCGTGTTTGCGGATCGAGCGGATGAGGTGTTCATCCAGATCGCCCGGTTCGAGCGAGCTGAGCCGCAAGCGGCTCAGGCCTTTGACGCGGGCGCAGAGCGCCTCGATTAACTCACTGATCGGTTTGCTCGTGGACCGCTCCTGACGTCGCCGCAGCGCGGTGGGTTGGCCGAACGCGCCGAGGAAAATGCCAGTGAGGACGATCTCCTTGTGTCCCGTATCGACCAGCGCCTGCGCCTCGGCGACCGCATCCTCCGGCGTCTTGCTCCACAGCAGCGGCCGCAACTGCGGGATGATGCAGTACGTGCAGTGCGCGTCGCACCCGTCCTGGATTTTCAGGAACGCCCGCTGGTGCGTCGCCTGATGCTCGTGCAGCAGCGGGAGCGTTGCCAATCCCCTCTCCCTCCGGGCGAGGGTTAGGGTGAGGGGGCCTGACTGAGCCGAAAGCACTTCAGCGTCCGCGAGCGCCCTCTCGCCATCCTTTCCTCGGAGGGAGAGGGGGTCAGAAAGCCACTCGTCCAGCAACCCCGTCAGCCGTTCATTCACATCCTCATGATGCGTGATGACCGCATCCACCCCCGGCATCTGCTCGGCGGCGGCGCGGTCGGAGGTCGCCCAGCAGCCGGTGACGATCACCTTGGCGTTGGTGTCGGTGTCGGTAGAGGTGTCGATGAGGTCTTGCAGATCCGGTCCGGCGTTCACGGGTTGCAACACTTTCAACCGCGTGGCTTTCCGGACC
>JBBQQZ010000423.1:0-2767 GCA_038215325.1 Tepidisphaerales bacterium
TGTACGCCGTACTTGGCGAGGAGGGTGGTGGTGTTGTCGTGGTAGATTTTTTGGAGGACTTCGTCGGGTAGCGCCAGGCCGTGCATGACGGGTTGGTGGGCATCGTCGAGGTCGGCGTCGACGATGGGGCTGGGGCCGACGTAGGCGGTTTCCCAGAGTTTGCGGTGGCACCAAAGTCGGGAGGCGTAGAAGTCGAAGTTGCGGGTGTCGCCGGAGACCTGGTCGGAGCCCCAGAGCAGGCGGTCCTGGTTGCGGATGACGAAATCGCGCATCGCTTCGCGGCGGGCGCTGACTTCACGGACCATCCAGCGGGTGGCGCTGAGGTCGAGATAGAGATTGGGGTAGGTATCGAGCAGGTACTGAAGCCGGCCGGGGTTTTCGGGGTTGCCGCCGAGGTGGGCACCGACCCAGGCGTGGTCGCGGTATTCGCGGAGCTGGTTTTCCCAGATCTCGTAATGCCGCTCGCGGTCGCCGAACTTGCCGGTGTCGGCGTACTGCTTCTGGTACCACAGGTCCGGGTCGCCGACGTGCGACATCAGGATCATCTTGCGCGAAACTGCTTCCTTGATGATCCGCTGGATGCCGGGCGTTTCGAGGTTGTAGGTCGTGCGCGCCATGGTCTGGGGCGCCATGTGGAACTTGATGATCCGGCTGCCGAGGTTGTAGAACGCTTCCAAGCGTCGCAGCCAGTCGTCCACCCAATGCGGGTTCACATCGCCCCAGCGCGGGATGACGATGAAATGAACGCGGTCGCCGAGATCGCGCTTCACGCGGACGGCCTCTTCCAGAGGCGTCATCGAGACGAACGCGTCGATTCCGAAATGCTTCATGGTGCGCATCCACACATCGGTGTGCCGGTGCGCGAACAGGTGCGTGTGGTAATCGATGACCAGCCCCTTGACCTTCGGCCGTGGGATCGGGGCACGAAAGTCCATCCCCGTGCGGTTATGCTCCGGCGGCTTCACGACAGATGGCTCGAGGGTGGCAGTCATCGGGCGACAATGTACACGGGTTTGGCGCGGTTGTTTAGCGCCGCATCTTGATGCGGGTTCTGGTTTGTCGGAAACGGGGATGAACGCCAAGCCGCCACGAGCGCCAAGAAGGGGCGCAACCACAGATTTCACAGACGAACACATTTCCCATCTGTGCAATCGCTAAAATTTGTGCTTCCAGCTTTTCTTTGGTGATCATGCAATGACGACGCTCACATCAAGAGGTGACGTCAAACGCGCTGGAGGAGTTTGTCGTACTCGGCATGGGATCCGATGAAGAACCAGACGATCGATTCTTCGTTCGGCTTAATCGCCACTGCCCGGTGATGGATGCCGACGCGTACCGACCAAATCGGCAGTTTCCGGTTGACGCGTTTGAATTCGAGACTGGGATGAAACGGATCGGCGCGCCAGAGCAGGTAGTTTTCGTTTGCCAGCTTTTGTACGTGCTTGGGCAGACGCGTGAAATGACGGACTAAATCGCGGTCGAGGCGGGACGTCACAGTTGATCCCAGTCTTTATCGAGCGATTCGCCTTTCCGGTCGCGATCCAGCACCTGCGTAGCCAGCGATTCCAGCTTGTCCGCGGATTTTTCGAAGCGCTCGTCCCAGGCGCGCGACGACTCGATCTCGTCAAGCACGAGCCGTGCCAGTGCGTCCTGGCGATCTTGCGGGAGGGCGCGGGCCTTAAGCATGGCTGCTTCGAGAAGCTTCGTCATGGACTCAGTATAGCGAGCCGACTCGATGACGTGATAAAGGTCTTCAAAAAAGCGAATGGCGCCAAGCCGCCTTAAGGGCCAAGGGCATCATGCAGTGACGGGGTCCGCATCAAGCTGGGGCGGGAAACGTGGTATAAGGGTTGGCGATGACCATTCGCATTCTCGCTCTGGGCGATGTTGTTGGCCGGCCTGGCCGGCAGGTGATTCATGATCGGCTGCCGCTCTTCGTGCGCGAGCGGAAGATCGATCTGGTCATCGCCAACGCCGAAAACATCGCAGGCGGGTCGGGCATCACCGCGAATCTGTTCCACAAGCTCAGGTCTTACGGCGTGGATGTCTGCACGCTGGGCGATCACGCGCTGCGCAAGAACGACATCAATCAGACCCTCAGCACCTCCGAACGCATCGTCCGCCCCGCCAACTTCGCGGCGTCGGCACCGGGGAAGACGTTTACGGTCGTCACCAGCAACTCGGGCGTGCAGGTGGCGGTGTTTGCGGTGATGGGACGGATTTTTATGAACCTGCCCTGCGACGATCCGTTCGCTGCGGTCGATAAAGTGCTCGGGCAGGTCGCGCCGCAGGTGAAGGTGCGGGTGTGTGATGTGCATGCCGAGACGACCAGCGAAAAAATAGCGCTCGGGCACTACATGGACGGGCGCGTCAGCCTTATTTTCGGCACGCACACGCACATCCCGACCGCCGATGCGAAAATCATGCCGAACGGGACGGCGTACATCACCGACATCGGCATGTGCGGGCCTTACGATAGTGTGCTGGGTCGTCGGAAGGATCGCGTGCTGCAATACATGACGACGGCAGTCCCCGCGCCGTTCGATGTCGCGACCGGAGACGTGCGTATGTGCGGCGTGCTGAGCGAGATCGACGTCGCCACGGGACGCGCGCTGAACATCGAAAGAGTTGAAATACAAGGCGCGGATTCGGAGCAGGCGTATGATGCGGACGATAAGGCGACGAGTCGCGGGGACTGAGTGCTGAATGTCGAATGTCGAGTTTCAAATGTCGAGTGTCCTGGCCGAACTTTCCAATTCGACATTCG
>JBBQQZ010000424.1:0-2761 GCA_038215325.1 Tepidisphaerales bacterium
GGCGAAGGTGACTGCCCAAGGCCGGTTTGAAGCCGTACTGGGGAAAACCCGCCGTACGGAATTTTAGAGGGGCGGGAGGAAACGTGATGCAGGGCCTGGTGACCATTTGCCACGCTGCTCGAAAGGGCGGATACACTGGAAGTCACTGGCCTGTCCATCGGCGCGCCTCCCGTCTACTCGACGCCTATTCCAGAACTCCAGCATTCCAGCATTCCAGCATTCCAGCATTCCGACCTTCAAACTGATTGCTACCCCGTTAGCTTTCGCCGTCGCGCAGATTTGTCGGTAGACTAGCACCAACATGCCCGCCTACGCCTACGAGACATACGGTGAACTTCAGCCGTGGGTCAACCGCGAGTGGTTGCAAACCAACGGGACCGGCGCGTATGCCTCCTCCACCGTCGTCGGCGCCAACACCCGGCGTTACCACGGCCTGCTCGTCGGCGCAACCCTCCCGCCGGTGGGACGCATCGTCGCGCTCTCGCGCATCAACGAATCGGTCCATCGTGACAGCACCTCGATCGAGTTCGGCGTCAGTCAATTCCGTGACGTGCTCATCCCGCGCGGCGAACGGTTCCTCCGACACTTCGAGCACGACATCACCACCCGATGGACCTACGACACCGAGGGCATCGAGCTGACCAAGGAAGTTCTGCTCTGCTGGAATCGCAACGTCTGCGCCGTCCGCTACACCATCAACCCCGGCACCGGCGGGCCGGTCGAGTTGCGACTCCAGCCGTTCGTCGCGCTGCGCGATTTCCACGCGCTGCTTAAAGGCGACAACTCCATCGACGTCCGCGCCATGCCCGGAGCGTGCATCGCACGTCGTTATGGCAACGAGTTGTACATGCGCTGCGACGGCATGTCCTTCGTTGAGCACACCGACTGGTGGTACAATTTCACCTACCCCGTCGAAACCGAACGCGGCCAGGACGACGCCGAAGACCTCTTCGCGCCCGGGCACTTCATGGTCAGCGTCGCCGAGCCCACGACCTTCACCTTCTGGGCCGGGCTGGAAAACGTCGATCGATTCGACTGGGACGCCGAGTACGCCAGCCGAGTACAGAACGTGCCCGGAATCGACGCGCCCACCCGCACGCAGCAGCGGCTCCTTCGCGCCGCGAATGATTTTGTCGTCGCGCGGCGCACCGAAGACGACATCGGTGGCTCGACGATCCTGGCAGGCTATCCCTGGTTCAGCGACTGGGGCCGCGACACCATGATCTCCCTGCCCGGCCTGCTGCTTTCCACGCGCCGACACCACGCCGCCGGGCAGGTGCTGTGTTTGTTCGCGAAGTACGTCAGCGAAGGCATGATCCCCAACGTCTTCGACGACTACTCGCATCAGCCGGCGTACAACACCGTCGATGCCAGCCTCTGGTTCATCCACGCCTGCTTCGAATATCTCAAACACAGTAAAGACAATGAGACGTTCGAATCGATCCTTAAGCCGGCATGCCGTGAAATCCTCAATGGCTACATGAGCGGCACGCGGTACTCCATCAAGATGGACGACCGCGACGCACTCATCACCCAAGGCGACCCCGCCAGCCAGCTCACGTGGATGGACGCCAAGACCAACGGCGTCGTCTTCACCCCGCGCCACGGCAAGGCGGTCGAGATCAATGCGCTTTGGCATCACGCGCTGCGCCTGATGGGCGACCACGAGCTGGCGGACAAGGTCGCCGACAGCTTCCGAAAGACGTTCTGGATCAGCCCGTATCGCGGGCTTGCCGACGTCGTTAACGAGACCGGTCGCGATGATTCGTGCCGGCCGAACCAGATCTTTGCGGTGTCGCTCGCGAATTCGCCACTGACCGAGGACCAGCAACTCGCCGTCGTCGAAGTCGTGCGGCGAGAACTGCTCACGCCCTACGGATTGCGCACGCTGGTGCCCGGTCACGCGAAGTTTCAGAGCAAGTACACGGGCAGCCAGTTTGATCGTGACCGCGCCTACCACAACGGCACGATCTGGCCGTGGCTGATCGGCGGATTTCTGGAAGCGTTTCTGCGGGTGAATCAGCGGTCGAAGCAATCGGTCGAACAGGCGCGTCGCTGGCTTGAGCCGCTGGTCAATTCGATGGACGACGGCTGCATCGGCTCGATCGCCGAAATCTACGAAGCCCAACCCCCGCACCGCCCGGCCGGCGCGTGCGCCCAAGCCTGGAGCGTCGCCGAAGTGCTGCGCATGGCGATCGAACTGGAGATGTGATCCTACAGAGTATGAACGCCAAAACGCCAAGCACGCCAGGAAGAGAAAGACCGGAATGCATTTCCTGGCGCTCGTGGCGTCTTGGCGTTCATTCATTCCTGACGCTCCTGATGCTGACTTCGTTCGTTCAGGCACAACGCGTCACGCTCGACAACGACGGCCAGTACAAACCCGGCGTGTACACCGCGCTGCGCATCGAAGCCGACTCCGCCGGACCGATCAGCATCCGCGGGCCTCAGATGCTGGGTATCGACTGGAACGCGCCGGGCAAAACATCGATCACCGTCCCCTGGATGTGCTGGCGCGCGACCGCCGGCGAGGTGGAGATATCGATCAACGATCGAAAGCAATTGCTCGCGCTACGACCGACGACCTCCGACCTCCCGCCAGAGCATCTCAATGCCGAGGTCTATCGTCGCGCTCTTGACTGGGTTCCCGGCCAGCCCGCGTCGAAACGTCGATGGATCATGCTCGCATCGATCGCACTGCTGCTGTCGCTGGCGACGCTCCGGCTAACACTCTGGCGATGGAAGTATTCCCCCTTGGCCG
>JBBQQZ010000425.1:0-2758 GCA_038215325.1 Tepidisphaerales bacterium
GGTTTAACCTCCGGGGATTCTTTGGGAGGCGTACTTTGCGGTTGACTCCACTACCCCCCCCGCGCTGCGCTTTTGCATTCATAAACGGGCAGCGCCGACCGATTTTTTGAACAAATCTTCTCAGGTTAGCCGCGACGCGAAGTGGAGCGCTCCGCTTCGCGTCGCGGCTAACCATGTCCAATCCCCTTCGTTGACCCGCCGGCGCCAGCGCGCGATCATTTCGCAACGCACAGCGTGTGGCGTTGGGAATCCGATTCGTCACCCGCTTTCAGCGAACGCCATGAACCATTGGATGCTCATCCGCCTCGCCATCGTCATCGCGATCCCAGTTGCGGTCGGCGCTCTGGCGTATGCCCGTCGTAGCGCGGCCGAAAGCCTCATGGCGGTGATGGGCTACCAACTGCTTCTGCTGCTATGCGGCGCTGCGCTCGCGGCGTTGGCGATGGTGTTTGCAGTCGCGTACGTTTTGGGCAGGTGTAGACGTCGTCGCGAAACCTGAATGATGACTCTCAGCCGCCGTCTGCGGCGAGCGTGAGGGGATGGACCTCCAGCACGTCTGGCAATGACGACTCCACCACGCCAAACTGCGCGACCCGCCGCATCATGACTGATTCGTCCATCGCGATAGCATCGCACGCGCACAGGCGACAGGCAACCGCGCTACGCGCTTGCCAAACGTCGCCAATGCGTTCATTCTTGCGGGGACGATGAGCTCGACTATGGAAGCATTGATGATCGGCGTATCCGGCCTGCGCGGCACGGTGGGTGGAACCCTCACGCCTGCGGTGGCGATGCGGATGGCGGCGGCGTTTGCGTGCTGGCTGAAGACCACGCAGCAGCCCGCCAACGGCAAGCACTTTCGCGTCGTCGTCGGACGCGATGGCAGGCCCTCGGGCCCGTTCGTTCGCGATGCGGTGTACTCGGCGCTGATGGCGTCGGGGATCGAAACGATCGATCTGGATATCGTCACCACGCCGGGCGTGGCGATGATGATCAAGCACGCGAACGCGGATGCGGGCATGGTGATCACCGCGTCGCACAACCCGATCCAGTGGAACGGGCTGAAGCTGCTCACGCGCGATTCGGTCGCGCCGCCGCCGGGCGCGGTGGCGGAGATTCGCAAGTTCTACGACGCCGAAGAGACCAGCTACGAGCGCGTCGAGAAGCTGATCCAGCCGGCCCGCAACACCGAAACGCACGCGCTGCACACCAAGCGGATTCTGGATTACGTTGATGTGAACGGCATCTCAAGCAAGCGGTTCAAGGTGGTTCTGGACAGCGTGAACGGCGCCGGCTGTGTCGCGACCGCGACGCTGCTCAGCAAGCTGGGATGCAATCTGGTTCACGTTCACAACACCCCTAACGGCCAGTTCCCGCACGAGCCGGAGCCGACGGCCGTGAACCTGGCAGGGTTGTCGGACGAGGTGAAGCGACATCACGCGATCGTCGGCTTCGCGCAAGACCCCGACGCCGACCGGCTGGCGGTGATCGACGAGAACGGAACGTACATCGGCGAGGAATATTCGCTGGCGCTGTGCGCGATGTGGATTTTGAGCAAGCGTCCCGGCGTGGCGGTGGCGAACTTGTCGACCAGCCGCATGTTGGACGACGTCGCGGCGCGCTACAACTCGCGCGTCGTGCGCACACCGGTGGGGGAGGCAAACGTCGTCGACGCGATGATCCGCGAGAAAGCCGTCGTTGGCGGCGAAGGCAACGGCGGGGTGATCGACCTGCGCGTGGTGCCGGGCCGCGATTCGCTGGTCGGCATGGCATACGTTTTGCAGTTAATGGCCGCGACGGGGAAGACGGTGTCGCAGTTGATTTCAGACTTCCCGAAGTACCAGATCGTCAAGACCAAGTTCGAGTGCCGCCGCGAGGACGCCGACCGCGCGGTGGCGGCGATCAAAGTGAAGTTCGCGTCCGAGAAGATCGACGTGCAGGACGGCATCCGCATCGACTGGCCCGACGCCTGGGTCCACGCGCGGCCTAGCAACACCGAGCCGATCATGCGCATCATCGCCGAGGCCCCGACGAAGGATGCCGCCGACGCCCGCATCGCGGCGGTGCAGGAAGTGGTCAAGACGGTGCTGGGATAGGCCGATAAAGAGTTGTCCACGAATCTTCACGAATCGACACGAATGAAGACGCGTGGAATAGTCTCAGGCAGCAACGCGTCGTCGTGTTTTCGTGTCTCCTTGTCTCCGTGTCTGCGCCTCTGAGGCCCATTCCGCATTTCCTATTCGTGCGGATTCGTGAAGATTCGTGGATCTATTATGGAAATCATCCCGCTCGCCATCCCCGTCGTAAAAGTGATGATTCCGAAGAAGTTCGGCGATCATCGTGGGTTTTTTATCGAGACGTTCAGCCGGCAGAAATTCGCTCCGCACGGGATGGATTTTGAGTTCGTGCAGGACAACCATTCGATGAGCGCCGCCGTCGGAACGGTGCGGGCGCTGCACTATCAGTTGCCGCCATTTGCGCAGGGAAAGCTGATCCGCGTGCTCAAGGGCGCGGTGTTGGATGTGGCCGTTGATATCCGGCGCGATTCGCCGACGTTCGGGCAGTTCGTCAGCGAAGTGCTCAGCGAGGGCAACGGCAAGATGATGTGGGTGCCCACCGGTTTCGCGCACGGCTTCGAGACGCTCGAACCGAACACCGAGGTCGCCTACAAGGTGACCAACTACTACGCCCCCGCGCACGAACGCGGCATCCGCTGGAACGACCCGAAGATCGGCGTGCCGTGGAAGACCAGCGAAGC
>JBBQQZ010000426.1:0-2725 GCA_038215325.1 Tepidisphaerales bacterium
TCGGCGACGGCGCGCATCTGCCGGTCGCTCGTGCCGGTGCCGATGACAAAGTAGTCCGTCACGGGCGACAGCCCGCGAACGTCCAGGACAACGACGTTCGTACAGCGCATGTCGGCGGCCACCTTGGCGGCGTCGATCGCGGACTGACGGGCATCAAGTTTCGTAACCTTACGGGTCGCGGTTGCTATACATCACCTCCGATGAAGTCTCGGAGTGTACTCACGAACCGCCCGGTGTGAATAGCGGCGACGCTTTGAACGCGTCGGGATAGAGCGCCGGATACCACTGATAAAGGATGAAATAGATCAGAACGCCCGTTATCGACACGTAAACCCACACCGGCCATGTGTATTTGACCACCCGCACATGCCAGACCCAATTTCGCGTGGCAGCAAAAATGACGGCCGCGATGATGCCGGGGAGCATGACGATCGCGAGAATGACGTGAGGAATCAGCACGATCAGGTAGAACGTCCGGAACCCCCCGGCAGGGATGCCGGTCGATATCTCGCCGAACGCGAACTTGCTGTAGAGGTAGCTGGCGAGGAAGACGGCGCTGGTGAAAAGCGCGATCGTCATCGTTACGCCGTGAGCGGTGTATTTGCGCTGTCGAATGAAGATGAAGGCGAGGATCAGCAGGACGGTGCTGAGGGCATTGAGCCCGGAGTTAATCGCCGCGAAGAGTTCCTTGCCTTCCAACTTGATTCTCCCGGTTTGAGCCGGGGGCGTAAGCCCCCGCGTCTGTCGTCGTTGCAGAAGCCGCACGGGAACACGCCCGTTGCGTGGTTCGTTCCAAACTATCCCTCGGCGGCCAGGATCGGGGCGTCGAGTTTCAGTTGCTTGATCGATTCTTCTTCGTCGTGTCGGTAAATCCCGCGCACGTAGCCGTATTTGTCGATCAGCAGGAACTGCGTGCTGTGGCTGATCTCGTTGGTCTTGGGATCGCGCTTGTCGAAATCCAGTTTCAGGCCCTGCGCCAGTTTGTGGGCGTCGTCCCATGGTCCGGTGAGGAAGAACCAGCGTTTGGGGTCGGCGTCGCGATTGTCGGCGTACTGCTTGAGGACTTGAACAGTGTCGGTGTCTGGATCGACGCTGATCGAAACCAGCAGCACGTTCGGATCATTGACGGCGGCCTGAATTTCCTTGAGCCGTTCGGTCATCATCGGGCACGGACCGGGGCAGGTGGAGAAAAAGAGCGTGGCGATCCACGTCTTGCCGGCGACCTGCTCGTTGCCGAACGGCTCGCCGTGCTGGTTGGTCAGTTTGAACGCGGGCACCGGCCAGAGTTTTTCCAGACGCGCTTCCTCGGGCTCGGTTTTGCCGCAGCCGGCGAGGATCGTCAGGATCAAAAGGGGGATTACAAATCGCATAGTAGCAAGGGCGTCTCGCCCGTGTTTCTCCATTCAACATCGATCACGGGCGAGACGCCCGTGCTACTGAATATCAGCCTTCGTTCTGCCGCTGGCGATCAAAATGGCCAGCCCAAGCATCACGAACATAAATACCACGGTCACCCCGACCGACAACCGGTCGATCACCACCGGCGACTCGAGCGCGCCGCGCAGTGATGTTAGCGCATAGTGCAGCGGATTGGCGAGCATCAAGGCTTTCAAAACGTGCGGCGTATCGTCGCGGACCGGAAACAGTGCCCCCGACAGGAACCACATGGGCATCAAAAACAGGTTCATGATCGCATGAAACCCCTGCGTCGAACTCATTCTCCACGCGATGCACAGGCCCAGGCCCGTGAGCGCCAGCGATACCACGAACATCAGCCCAAGCGTGACGAGGAACGACCCCAATGCGAACGTGCTGACGCCCGTCAGCCAGCCGAGGATTAGGAACAGAAGGGCCTGGCCGGTCGCGAGGATTGCGCCGCCGATGATCTTGCCCAGCACGATCGCCAACCGGCCGACCGGCGCGACCAGCACGCCTTGCAAAAAACCCTCGCGGCGATCCTCGATCACAGAAATCGTCGAAAAAATCGCGGTGAAGAGCAGGATCATCAGGATCGTGCCCGGGAAGAAATAGCTCAGATACCCCTCGCTCCCACCCGCCGGCCCGGCAAAGCTCCGCCCCATCCCGCCGCCGATCAGCAACCAGAAGACGATCGGCGTCGCCAGCGCGCCGATCACGCGGTTCCGCTGCCGCAGAAAGCGGACAAGCTCGCGCCGCGTGAGCGAATACGTCGGAAGCAGGAGGGCGTTTGCCATGTGGGAGGGGATATTAGCCGCAGATGGCCGCCGATAAACGCAGATGAAATGCGTTTGGGCTTGAAGGCCAGAATTGAATCACCAAGAGGACCGAGGAACGATTAAATCCATTCTTGTGCTAATCGTGTGATTCGTGGCTAACCGTCTTTTGTCTTTATCTGCGTTTATGTGCGTCCCTCTGCGGCTAATTTTTCGACTTAATCACCAGCAGCACCGGATAATGGTCGCTCGCCGCCGGTGCCAGGCCTTCTTTGAAGACCGAAACCGACACGATCCGGTCGGCCAGGGATTTACTGATCACGAATTGGTCGATGAAGCTGCGGTACCGGTCGCGCATGTATCCGCCGAAGCTGATCTCCGCCGACTCTGCAAGCGCGCGGGTCGCCAGGATCGTCTGCCCGTCCGTCCCCACGAGCGCCGCCGTCGCGTCGCCACCGGCTTGTTGCTCGAATTCCTGGATGCCCAGTTCGTCGTTCATGTCGCCGCCGAAGACGACGTCCGTGCCGTCCTTC
>JBBQQZ010000427.1:0-2674 GCA_038215325.1 Tepidisphaerales bacterium
CACCGGCTGAACATGATGAACGCCAGCTTCAAGGAGGTGGGCATTGGCGTGGCGACCGGCGGGTGGGTGATGAGCGGCAACAACTGGAACTCGCTCGCCAGCACGCAGGATTTCGCCGCCAAGAGCACGACGTTCCTCACCAGCGTGGCGTACAAAGACACCACCGTCGATGACGATTTCTACACCCCGAATGAAGGTCTCGCCGGCATTCTCGTCAAAGCCACTCGCACGAACGATAACCAGGTCTTCACCACCACCACCTGGACCAGCGGCGGCTACTCCCTCGCGCTTCCGGCGGGCACGTACAACATCGAAGCCTCGGGCACGGGGCTGAATAGCACGATTTACTACAATAGTGTCACCGTCGGTTCGACCAACGTGAAACGCGACTTCGTGAACGCACAGTCAAGCGAACCTGATCCGACGCCGACACCTACGCCAACACCTACGCCTACGCCTACGCCTACTCCGACACCCACACCCACACCCACGCCCACGCCCACGCCCACCCCGAACGGCTTTGCCGCCATCACCGGGCGCACGCTCATCGTCACGGGTACGGCGGCGGGGGATACGATTACCGTCTACCGCAAGAATTCGATCTACGTCGCCACGTTGGGCGCACAGTCGCTGACGTTTGCCAAGAGCCTGGTCGATGTGATCGCGATCAAGGGCATGGCCGGCAATGACACGATCAAGGTGGGTGCCGGCGTCTGGAGCACCTTCATCGAAGGCGGCGACGACAAGGACAACATCACCGGCGGCGAAGGGTCTGACACGATTTACGGCAATGCCCAGCCCGATTACATCGACGGCGGCGCGGGTGACGACGTGATCGTCGGCGCAGGCGGCAACGACGTGCTCGTTGGCCGGGATGGAAACGACCGCATCTACGGCAATGCCGGCAACGACACCATCGACTGCGGCGCAGGCAACGACCGCGTCTTCGGCGGCGACGGCAACGACAGCATCTACGGCGACACCGGCCGCGACATCCTCTACGGCGACGCCGGCGCCGATACCCTCGTCGGCGGGGCTCACACCGACTACGCCGACAATGACCCGCTTGATCGCCGCATCGCGATCGAAATCCTGGCCTGATCCCACGTCGCCAGCACCCGCCTTCGCGGTATACTTGCTCCGTTAACATCGGAGGCGAGCATGAAGCGATACGTAGCGGCGGTCCTATGCATGGTTTTGTGCTCCTGTACGCACGCCGCGAGCGTCTGGTGGGAAGGCGAAGCGCCGGCGACCACCAACTTCCCGAAGTCGTCATGGTTCAGCCCGCAGAACGACGCCGAGCGCGACAAGCTCTCCGGCGGGGCGTGGTTGAGCAATAGCGACAACCGCAAGCCGGGCACGGACGAAGCGTTCGCGACCTATCGCGTGACCGTGCCGGAGAAGGGAACGTACCAACTCTGGACGCGCAAGTTCTGGCAGCACGGGCCGTTCCGGTGGCGGTTTGGTCAGCAGGCGTGGCAGGAGTGCGGGCGGAACGTGGCGCTGGCGGATTCGGTGGAACTGCGTACGCACGTGGTGGCCAACTGGGTGTATCTCGGTTCGGTCGATCTCGACGCGGGGGAGCGCACGTTTGAGTTGAAGCTGCTGGCGAAGGAAGGCGAATCGCTGACGGCGTGTTTCGACGCGTTCTGCCTGACGACGACGGCATTCTTCCCCTCCGGCAAGCTCAAGCCCGGCGAGAAAAGCGGTCTCTCCGAGCCCGGCCGATTCAGCGTGGAACCGCCGCCGGATGATTTTTCGAAAGACGCGCTGCTTGACCTGCGATCACTGAACGAACCCGTCGCGGGCGCGATGGGTTATGTGAAGCGTGATGGCGATCGCCTGCGGCTGGCGTCGGGGGACGAAGTCCGCTTCTTCGCGGTCAACGTGTCGTCCGCGAGCGCCGGGCAGTCGCACGAGAGCGTCGATTATCTTGCTCGAAAACTCGCCAAGCTCGGGGTGAACATGGTTCGCTTCCATTCGCCGCTGTTCGATGGCGATTTAGAGAAGGTGAATCCGAAAAAACTCGACGACCTCCAGTACCTTGTCGCGGCGATGAAGAAGCAGGGGATCTACACCCATCTGAGCTTCTATTTTCCGCTATGGGTGAACGCCAAACCCGGCGACGGACTCGACGGCTTCGACACGATCCAGAACAAGCACCCGTTCGGGCTGATCTATTTCGACGAGCGACTGCAATCGCTGCACCGCGGGTGGATGAAGCAGGCGCTGGCCGCGCCGAATCCGTACGCCAAAACGCCACTGGCGACGGAGCCGGCGCTGGCGATCGTTGAATTAGTCAACGAAGACAGCCTCTTCTTCCACACCGTCGCCAAGCAGAACATCCCGGCGGTGCAGTGGAAGAAACTGGAGCAGAAGTTTGGCGGGGAAATCCTGCCCGCGTGGGACATGACCCGCGACGGCATCGCCAAAGGCGGAGCTGGCAAGTTGCAGCGGATGCAGAAGCAGGTGAAGTTTCTGGCGGAGTTGCAGCGGGGCTTTTACGCGGACGCCACGAAGTACCTGAAGACCGATCTTGGCTACGGCGGGCTCGTCGTGGCAAGCAACTGGACGACGGCAGACAACGCAACGCTCCTGCCGATCGAGCGCTGGACGTACCAGGCCTGCGACATCATCGACAAGCACGGCTATTTCGGCGGCCCGCACAAGGGCG
>JBBQQZ010000428.1:0-2660 GCA_038215325.1 Tepidisphaerales bacterium
TTGCATCACGTAGCGGCGATAATGCGGTGCCTCGGTCGTCTTCACGCGGTACGGCTGCTTGTTCGCGTGATGCCACAATTGCGCGAAGACCGTCTCGTATTGCATCGGGTGCAACCGCTTTTCCATCAATCCACGCCCGACAGGCACGAGGAAAAAGATCGACCACGTCGCGATGCCGAGCGACGCCAGCGCATCCGCGATGGAATCGAGCTGCGTGAGGTTGTCGAGCGACACAGTGGTGTTGATCTGCACGTGCAAACCCAGTTGCGTCGCGACCTGCAACGCTTCGAACGTGCGATCGAAACTGCCCGGCACGCCGCGAAACGCATCGTGCGTGTCGGCGGTCGCGCCGTCGAGACTGAGCGCCAGTGCCGACAGGCCGGCGTCACGCAAACGCGACAGCGCGTCGCGCGTGAGCAGCGGGGTCGCGGACGGCGTGAGCGCAACCCGCAGCGACCGCGCTACCGCGTGCTTGACGATCTCATCAAGGTCCGGGCGTTTCAACGGATCCCCGCCCGTAAGGACGAGCAGCGGGGGCTTTTCAAACTCGCAGAGCGAATCGATCAAGCGTAGCGACTGCTCCGTGTCCAGTTCATTCGGATGCCGCTGCGGCTGAGCGCAGGCCCGGCAGTGGTGGCAGACGAGGTCGCACGCCCGGGTCAGCTCCCAAAAGACCAGCAGCGGGCTGGTCGGAAAGTCGACGGCGCTGTAGTCGATGGGGCGGGGACGCATAATCGGACTATTTTATCCTTTATTTGTTAAAAGCCAAGCGTGCGTCGGGCGCTTGGGTCGGCTAGATTAGTTGGTCCTGACCCACGGGGTGCTGATGTCGGATGAAGCGATCAACCAGATGCGAGAGGCGTGCCGCGTCTCTCCGAACAACGTTCCGTTGCGCCTGGCGCTGGCGGAGATGCTGATGTCGTCCGGCCGCGCGGACGAAGCCGAGGCGGAGTACCGCGCCGCAGGCCAACTGTCGCCCGGCAACGCCGGCATCACGCTGGGACTGGCGAATGCGTTTTTCCAGCAAGGTAAGAACAGCCACGCGATGGTCATCGTCGAAGACCTCATTAAGAAGCCGCAGGTCGATCCGAAGGTGCGGCTTTTGTACGCACGCCTGCTGGTGCGGGCGGGGAATGTCGATTTTGCGTCGCGGCAGTACGAAAAAGCGATCGCGGAGGATGCGTCGCTGGTGGACGTCGAACTGGCGTCGCAGTTGAACGTGGGATCGACCCCGAAAGCGGATACGAGCGAGTTCAGCGAAGGCAAGCAGCGCGCGAGCTGGGAAGGATCCGACGAAGGCCCGGCCGTGGAGATCGAGCGGCCGAAGATCAACTTTAGCGACGTTGGCGGGCTGGAAGGCGTGAAGGAAGAGGTCCGCCTCAAGATCATCCACCCGCTGAAACACCCCGATCTTTATAAAGCTTACGGCAAACCGATCGGCGGGGGCATTCTGCTCTACGGGCCTCCGGGGTGCGGCAAAACGTATCTCGCCCGCGCGACCGCAGGCGAAGTGCAGGCGGCGTTCGTGGCGGTGGGGATTAATGATGTGCTGGATATGTGGATCGGGAACAGCGAGAAGAATCTGCACGGCATCTTCGAAGCCGCCCGCGCCCAGCGGCCGTGCGTGTTGTTCTTCGACGAGGTCGACGCGCTCGCCGCCAGCCGCGCCGACATGCGCACGAGTGGCGGGCGTCACCTGATCAACCAGTTCCTCGCCGAACTCGATGGCGTGAAGGCGAGCAATGAGGGCGTGCTGATCCTCGCCGCCACCAACGCCCCCTGGCACGTCGACCCCGCCTTCCGTCGCCCTGGCCGGTTCGACCGCATCCTCTTCGTCCCGCCGCCCGATGCGCCGGGACGATCCGCCATCCTCCGCGCGCTGCTCCACGGCAAACCCGTCGAAAACATCGACCACGACGCCGTCGCGAAGAAAACCGACGCCTTCAGCGGCGCCGACCTCAAGGCCGTCGTCGACGTCACCATCGAAGCCAAACTCCGCGCCAGCATGACCGACGGCATCCCCAAACCCATCACCACCAAGGACTTAGTCGCCGCCGCCGGACAAGTGAAGCCGAGCACCCGCGAATGGTTCAACACCGCCCGCAACTACGCGCTCTACGCGAATCAGGGCGGGGCGTATGACGAGATCCTCAAGCACTTGAAGATGTAGCAACACGCTCCCGAACACACCCGTCATGCAAAACCCCGCCTACCAACGCGCCATGCTCCTGCTGGAGCAGAATCGATATCCCGACGCCGAGCGGGAGCTGCGCGCCGCGTTGCTTCAGTCGCCGCAGGAGGCGCATTTGCATGCGATGTTGGCGTTGGTGCTCTTGGAGCAGTTGAAGCTGAATGACGCGTCGGCGGAGGCGGGGCAGGCGATTGCGCTGGACCCGGACGACCCGCTGCCGCATTACGCGCTGGCGGCGGTGCTGGTGAGGCGGAACCGGACGGCCGAGGCGCTGACGCCGGTGAACGAGGCGATCCGGCTCGATCCGTTTGATCCGAAGCACTACGCGCTTTTGTCGCAGATCAAGATCGAACAGCGCAACTGGCAGGCGGCGCTCGACGCCGCCAATCGGGGGCTGGAAATCGACCCGAACCACGATGCCTGCGTCAACCTGCGCGGCATCGCGCAGGTTCACCTGGGCGATCGAGAG
>JBBQQZ010000429.1:0-2644 GCA_038215325.1 Tepidisphaerales bacterium
CGTACGCGATCGCGGTGGCCGCGACAAGAAGAATTGAAAGCAGCAGATCGGTACGCTTCATCCGGTGACGCGGGAGTATACAATGGCGGGCATGACAACGCTGACCGACGCGCCCCCCAGCGGGATTCACGACCCGATCAACGCCGCGATCCTGGCGGTTTCCGAGGACCGCATCCAGGGCTTCATGCCCGACCCGATCGGTGAAATCGCCGCACTGAGCGGGATCGACGCGGACGTGGTCATTGACCGCCTCCGCGCCATGCTCGCCGCCGGCACGATCAGGCGGATTCGCCAGACGCTGATGAGCGTCAACCTCGCGCCCGGTGCCCTGGTCGCCTGGAGCGTCCCGGAGGAACAGTTGCAGGCGGCGTTCGACTGGATGTTCCAGAACGACCCGTTCTCCGGCCACGTCGTCATCCGCTCGACCGACGCCGCGATCGCCGGTGCGAAATACCGCCTCTGGACCACCCTGAAAGTGCCGGTCGGCTTCTCGATGCAGAAACATTGCGAGTTATTGATGCGGCAAACGGGCGCAACCAGCTACCGCGCGATGCCGGCGAACAAACTGTTCGTCCTGGGGGTCGGGCACGTCCGGCGTCGGGGGATGGAACCGGGATCGAAGTCCGACGCCGTCGCCGAAGCACACGATACGGCCGTCGTTGAACTATCTGATCTGGAATGGCGCGTCCTCATGCCGCTGAAACGCGAGTTGGAAGTTTCGGAGATCTCCCACGACCTCTGGGCCGCCCGCGCCGCAGAGGCAGGTGTGCCGCTCGAGCAGTTCGTCGAGGTGGCGAAGGATCTCAACGCCCGCAAAGTCATCGGCCGGTTCAGCACGTTCCTGGAGCACGTCAAACCCAACGCCTCCGGCGAGCGCGTGACCAAGTTCAATGCCCTCTTTCACTGGGCCGTCCCCCCGGGCCGCGAACTGGAGGCCGGCCAGCAGGTCGGTCGCCACCACATCATGACCCACGCCTACTGGCGAGAAGGCGGCCCGGAGTTCGCCAACGTCAACGTCATGGGCGTCGCCCACGGCACGGACAAACAGCTTGTCCTCGCGCACAAACAGGCGATTGACGAGCACCTCAAGAGCATCGGCATCCCCGTCACCTACACCAACGTCTTCTGGGGCGGCCGAAGCGAGATCAAACCGAGCGAAATCGCGCCGCAGGAATATGTCGCGTTCTGCCATAGAATGGGTGTGGATGCTGAGGCGATGCGGAGTTGAACATGCGAGACCGAGTAGTTATCGAATGGATTGACGACGACATGGCCGCGGTCTGGTGCCGCAAGACGGTTCCGGAGAAGATGTCGGTTGTGGACTCGATGTTCCGTTCCGCGCGACGCATGATCGCCGCGAGCGTTCGCGAGGTACATCCCGACTGGGACGATAGTCGCGTAGAGTCTGAAGTGTCTTTACGGATCGCACATGGAACCCTCTGACTTCATGATCAAGGTTGCGCGAATTCTCGAGGCGATGGGGCTTCGGTATGCGGTTGGGGGTTCGATGGCAAGCATGCGCTACGGCGAACCTCGGTTCACGAACGACGTGGACATTGTCGTCGAGCTTCCCGCAGATCGCGTAGTGGAGTTCTTGTCGCACTTCCCGGCGGATGAGTACTACGCAAGCGAAGTGGCCGCGCGCCAGGCGATTCAATACCGCTCTCAATTCAACATTATCCATCCATCGAGCGGTTTGAAGGTTGATGTCATTCTTCCCCCGGCGGACGAACACGGGCAGACCCAACTGGATCGAGCAGTCGATGCCGATGCGGTGGTCGGTGAGCGGGTCCGCTATGCTTCGCCGGAAGACGTCATCATCCGAAAGCTGCTCTATTACGAGGAAGGCGGATCGGACAAGCATCTTCGAGACATCGCAAGCATGTTGAGGATAAGCGGCCCAGCGATTGATCTCACGGAGATTGATCGCTGGACGGAAAAGTTGCAGATTCCTGAGCCCTGGAAGCGACTTCGAGATGAATACCAACGACGCTGATCCCTCCATCGACTGCCCCCGCTGCGGCCAGGCGCTTGCGCTTCAGGACGGGGCGTTGCAGCGTTGTCCGCATTGCGCCGAGCAGTTTTATCTTGAAGTCGAGGAGGAAGAGTCGGACGAGGATCGTGAGGCGCGCGAGGCGATTGAGCAACGCGCGGCCGAGGAGAAAGAGCGGCTGGATGACCGGCGTATCCAGGTCGTGCAACTGGAAAAACGCGGGCTGTACCGGGCGCGATCGTGGGCGTTGGTCGTAGCGATGGGGTGCATGGGGATCGCCGGGCAATTAGTCTGGCTGGGCGTGAACTGGTTCCGCGATTTGCCTGCGGAGGTCGGCCCGCCCGCGATTAGGGAACGGGCGTCGGACCCGATTCGGGGCGTAGCGTATTTCGTTATCGCGGTCGGGCTGGCGGTTGTGTCGATCCGCTTCTTCAGGAAGGCGCGCCGATATCTTCTGGAAGCGAAGGCCATGACGCTTCCCGAGCCGACCACGCCGCCGGATTTTTCGACGCTCAGTGATGGTAGCCAGATCGTTGCCGAGCTGAAGCGGATGTCGGACGAGCCGTGAGGATCAGTCCATCGGCTCGAGTTGGGCGTATTCGAGGATGAGCGTTTTCTTCCCGGCCCGCTGAAACTCCACCACCGCGCGGG
>JBBQQZ010000430.1:0-2595 GCA_038215325.1 Tepidisphaerales bacterium
CAACCCCACCCAACGGGTACACGAGAGAGGGAGTGGAAACTGAATACGCGATCGGCTTGCGTGGCCGACATTTCTGGAGCCATCCGCCCTTCCCGTCCGATAACTGAAGCAGATGTCCGTGATCGCGATGGCCTTATTCCCGCTGTTCCGCGCCGCCGCCAAGGCGACGGTGGCGAAGGTGCGGGCGCGGGGGTGGGTCGCGGAGCACCCGCAATGGCCTGCCCGAGCTGAAATCTGCTAGCGCTGCCCCCTGCGCGTGCTCCAGTGCGGCCGGTCGTACTGCGGCAAGCCCTTCCTCCAGCAAACCGCCCGCGACCCCCTCCTTGACGGCTGCGGCTGCCCCTGCCGAGAAAAAGCCAAAGACCCCGCCGAACACTGCCCGCTCACGTCCGATCATCAGACCCCCATCCGCACCAAAAACGCCTGTAACTGCAAATGGTGCAGCAAGTTAGCTCAAAACGCCGCATGAGGGTGCGACTTAACGCCGCACGGTATTCCATTGGCCAATCCCCCGTTCATCGGACGATACTCAACCGAATCGATCGCGAAGAATACTTATGTCACACGTGAAGCATGAAGTCGTAAATCACTGGTTGGTCCTCCGCTTTACCAGCGACCGCCTGACCGACCCGATCACCGTCGCCGACGCCGGAGAGCAGTTGACCAAGCTGGTCAACACGCTGCCCGAGCGCGGCAGGGTGGTGGTGAATTTCACCGGGGTGGAGTTCGTCAGCTCCCAGGTCATCGGCATGATGCTCGGCCTGCGCGACCAGATCGCCCGCAAGCACGGCACACTCGTGCTCTGCAAACCCGGCAAACACGTCATGGATGTGATGAAAATCACCCGCCTCGACCGTCATTTCACGTTCAGCGACAGCCTGAGCGACATCGTCGGCAAGCGCAAAGCCTCCGCCCGGGCAGCCAATGATTTGGAGTGGATGGACTGAGTTGCTGCGTGTGGCGTGACGAGTGTGACGTGAAAGAATCCCGATGGTCCTTCACGTCACACTCGTCACGTCACACGTATGCCGCAGACTCGAATTGCGGGTTTCGCTTGATCATTCGTCGTCCCCCGCCTTCAATGTGCGGACGTGGAATCGTTCGCCGGCAAATTTCTGGTCGCCGCCCCGCCTCTGCTGGATCCGAACTTCGTTCGGTCGGTGGTGCTGCTGATCCGCCATGACAAGGACGGCGCCTTCGGGCTGGTGATCAACAAGCCGATGCCGGTGACCGTGAGCGCCGCGCTGGGCGACGCGATCGAATCCGCCAAATCCGTCGAAGCCCCCGTCTACACCGGCGGACCCTGCCAGGGGCCCGTCTTTGTTCTGCACGTCGATCCGACCGTCGGCGGCGACGAACCGATCGGCGGGGTTTACGTCACCACCGACCGCGAGGCCATCGAACAGCTTCTCGGCGCCGCCGCCGAGCCGTTGAAGCTCTTCGCCAGTTACAGCGGATGGGGCGCCGGTCAGTTGGAGAACGAATTGAACGAAGGCAGTTGGACCGTCCTCGACGCCGCCGCCGATGAGGTCTTCAGCGTCGACGCGCACCTCTGGCCGCGCCTGCGTACGCGCGTCAACCTCAGCAAGTACGTCGATACCAACCGCATCCCGGATGATCCGACGGTAAACTGAAGCGCCTCCCTCGAAATCACCCCGTAGCCGCACAGCACCGAGACTTCCCACGTAGTGGCTCGGGCGTCTCGCACGGGAGTCGCGTGCTACAACGGCCGCGTAACGGGCGGGACGCCCGTTCTACGTCAAAGGCGCTTACGGCCTTTATCCCCTATACCATCGCCGCTTCGGCGGGGATTTCCGGTTCTGGCGCACGATTGGGCAGAAGGCGCATCACCACCAGCGTCAGGTCATCATCCGCCTCGCGTCCCTGGCGATGCGTCGCGATGGCACCGAGGAGGCTGTGGATGGTGTGCTGCGGTCCCGTCGGTGCGGTCTGGAAGGCGTCGATCAGGCGCGGCATCGCGAACTGCTCGCCCAGGTCGTTGGTCGATTCGATCACGCCGTCGGTGAACAGCACGATCTGGTCGCCGGGCCTGGCGGTCGTGCGGTGGGTCTCGTAGACGATGGAGTCATCCACCCCCACCACCAGTTGCGGATCGATAGCCACCTCAGCGGCGATCCCTTCTCGCTTCAGGATCGGCGGGGACTGCCCGGCGGACGCGATATCGAGGTCGCCGGTGTCGTGGTCGATCACCATCACCAGAATCGTCACAAACTGCCCCTGGTAGACGAGCGAGCAGAGCTGTCGGTTCAGCTCCGTAAGGCAGACGCCCGGATCGGCGACGCTGGGGAGCGTGGTCTTAATGATCAACTGCGTCGTCGCCATCAGAAACGCCGCTGGCAGCCCATGGCCGCTGACGTCGCCCATGACGATCGCGGTCCGGCGAGTCGGGCGGTCTTCGTCGGTCGGCAAATCAAACCAGTTGTAAAAATCCCCGCTGATATGCGCCGCTGGCTGGTTTTCCGCGGCGATCTGGTAGTCGCTGGTGTTGAGAACCGGGTCGGGCAGCCAGTGGAGCTGGATGTTTCGCGCTTTCTGGAGGTCGCGATTGATCATCTCCATGCGCAGCGCTTCGAT
>JBBQQZ010000431.1:0-2443 GCA_038215325.1 Tepidisphaerales bacterium
TCACGTGGTCGTATCTGCAAACGTCGATTTCTCCCGTTTCGACTTCACCCTCCCGGATCATCTGGGCGGCAAGTTCCGGCTTGCCGATCGGCGCGGGAAGGGTCCGACGATCCTCATCTTCTATCGCGGCCACTGGTGCCCGTACTGCGCCCGGTATTTCGTCAAGAAGATTC
This sequence comes from Tepidisphaerales bacterium, assembly GCA_038215325.1. Lineage (GTDB taxonomy): Bacteria > Planctomycetota > Phycisphaerae > Tepidisphaerales > Tepidisphaeraceae > BPJO01. The sequence goes on from JBBQQZ010000431.1 coordinate 174, forward strand.
AGCCCAACCTCAGCCGTCTCACCGCTGGCGGCGGGATGGTTTTGGGCATCGGGCCGGAACCCGTCCACACCGCCTCAGACTTTGCCCGCACGCACGGGCTCACGTTCCCACTGCTTTGCGATTTCGATGGACTGGTGATCCAGCAGTTCGGCGTGCGCAACGGGTTTTCCGCCGCCCAGAGTTTTCTCCCGCACCCCGGAACGTTCATCTTCGATCCCGACCTGCAACTGCGTTTCCGCGCGGTCGACCGCAACTTCAAGAAACGCACCACCATCGTCACGATCTTTGATGCCCTCGACGCGATTCGACAACCCGCAGCCGTGTGAGCGGGTTGTGATCGCCGCTCGATCTGCCTAGACTGTTTACTGTTCGCTCGGGGTGTCGGTTCGCCAAAGTCGAACCGACTGAGATTAAACCCGAAGAACCTGATCCGGCTGACACCGGCGTAGGGAAGCGAACGACACGCGGCGTCCGCGTTTCGTCACGTCTTTCTCAATGCCTTAACGCCATCAGCGAGTTGTAGGGTTCGCCATGCGAACCGTTGTAGTCGCCGTTTTCGACGAGGGAGCACCATCATGATCAAGTCCAACGACCCCCACAATGAGCTCTATACGCTCCCCGATATCGGCGGCAATCCGTCGAGCCTGGCATCGACGACGACCAACCCCGGCTCGTTCTCCAACCGCGCCCGCATCCTCCCCGGTGCCGCCGGCGCGCTCACGTACAGCAGCCCGGATACCCCCGGCATGCCCGAGCCGAGCGACAAGACCGCGTGGGATTTTCTCCCCGAAGGCTGGCGCGCCACCCGCGTCGCCGCCGACGCCGAGATCGAAAGCTACAACAACTACGCGTGCAATCCCGGCACGCACCCGTCCATCACGTTCCGCAACGCGATCGGCGAAGTGTGGGAAGTGAAGTACCCGGTCAATTTTGAACCGATCACGCAGTTGGAATCCGCGCGGCTGGGCATCATCACCCCGCAGATGCGCCGGGTCGCCGAGCGAGAGCCGCACCTTACGCCCGAACAGGTTCGCGACGAAGTGGCGGCGGGTCGGATGGTCATCCCGGCGAATATCAACCACCTCGCCCACCGGCTTGACCCGATGTGCATCGGCCGGGCGAGCAAGACCAAGATCAACGCCAACCTTGGCGCTTCGCCGGTGTCTTCCGACATCGACGCCGAGTTGGAAAAAGTCGACTGGGCGATCAAGTTCCACACCGATACGCTCATGGACCTGTCGACCGGCGGCGATCTGAATCGCACACGCGGCGCGATCGTCAAGCACGCCACCGTGCCGGTCGGAACCGTCCCGATTTACTCGATGATCCTCGGCAAGAAGATCGAAGACCTCGATTGGCCGATGATCGAAGCAGAACTGCACAATCAGGCCAAGCAGGGCGTGGACTACTTCACCATCCACGCCGGCGTGCTGAAATCGCACCTGCCGTTCGTCCGCAAGCGACTGATTGGCATCGTCTCACGAGGCGGCTCGCTGCTCGCGAAATGGATGCTCGCGCATAACGACGAAAATCCCATGTACACGAACTGGGAAAAGATCTGCGACATCCTGCGCGAATACGACGTGACATTTAGTATCGGTGACGGACTGCGTCCCGGTGGATTGGCAGACGCAACCGACAAAGCCCAGCTCGCCGAACTGGCAACGCTCGGCGAACTCACTGAGCGCGCCTGGCGTCGCGGCGTGCAGGTCATGATCGAAGGGCCGGGACACGTCCCGCTCGATCAGATCGAATACAACATGAAACTCCAGCGCCGCCTCTGCCACGGCGCCCCGTTCTACGTCCTCGGCCCGCTCGTCACCGACATCTTCCCCGGATACGACCACATCACCTCTTGCATCGGCGCTACAAATGCCGCGTGGCACGGCGCTTCCATGCTTTGTTACGTGACGCCGAAGGAGCATCTGGGTTTGCCGAAGAAGGAAGACGTGAAGCAGGGTGTTATCGCCTACAAGATCGCGGCGCACGCTGCGGATATCGCACTCGGTATTCCGGAGACGCGCGACCGCGATGATGAACTCACCAAGGCGCGGGCGGCGCTCAATTGGGAGAAGCATTTTGAGTTGTCTTTCGATCCCGATACCGCGCGGGCGTTTCATGACGAGGATATGGACGTCGACACCGATTTCTGCGCCATGTGCGGCCACGACTGGTGCTCGGTGCGCATCTCCAAAGAAATCAACGAATTCCTCTCCGGTAAAGACGAGGAATACCAGCGCGGCAAGCCCAAACTCTCCGACGCACTCACC
>JBBQQZ010000432.1:0-2391 GCA_038215325.1 Tepidisphaerales bacterium
AAGTTGCTGGGCAACAGAGACTTCAACGAGTTCAGCCTTCTGGGCGCGTCCGGCAAAGGCGTGCTGACGATCAGCGGCGGCATGAGCGTCTACCCCTACGACGCCCAGACCGCCGACGACATGATCCGCGCCGCCGACAAGGCGCTCATGTTCGGCGCGAAAAAGGGCGGGAAAAACAGCATCTACCTGGTGGGCGGCGACGAAGACGCGGCGCTGGGCGCGAGCGATTAACGTTGAAAAAGCAGCCGGACAGCAATACACTGACGTAAGTGCATGGACTTGCACTCGGAGTGTTTTCCATGGCCGTAAAGACAATCACCATCGACATCGAGGCCTACGACAGGCTCCACGCGTGCAAGCGCGGGAACGAGTCCTTCAGCGACGTGCTCAAGCGCATCACACCCAAACCTATCGACGCCGACGCGTTTCTGAGGAAATTCGAGAAGCGGCAGTTTTCTGATGAGATGATCGCCGCAGTGGAGGAATCCGCCGCGCTGCGAGGCAAGCGTCGTCGGCGCGCGGGATAAGGTGTATGCCTGTTTTCGACACGACCGCCATTATCGATCTGACCCGATCCGTCAGAAACCCCCGCTTTAGAAAGGTGGAGCAGATTTTTCGCGACGCAGTGGCGTCGGGCGAACCTGTCTGCACGACGCGCTTGAATGTCGCCGAGGCATGGGTGGGCGTCGAGCGGTCACGCGATCCGGACAACGATGCCGCGTTGCTGGTCGATACGCTCAGTACGTTCATCATCATTGATTTTGACGAATTTGCCGCACGAAGATTCGGCAAAATTGAAGCGCACCTGCGACAGATCGGACGCCCCACCGGCGAGATCGACACGCTCGTCGCCGCCATCTGCCTTGTGCATAAGCAAAGTCTGGTCACCGGAAACGCCAAACACTTCGCCGACATACCGGCGCTAGTCGTTGTCGAGTACTGACCAAGGTCATCATCGTGAACTCGAATTAGGCTGAACGCTGTCACGCGACGGATTCGCGTCGGGGAAATTTCGCAGAAACGCGTCGCTGCATCCGGTGTAACGCGCGTACTGCTCGTCAATCTTCTTCGGCCGCAGTAGCGGCACGTTCACGAGGCCGACGCCCGCCGCGATGATGAGGAACAGAAACCCCGTCAGTACCGCCACCAGGCTGAGATCCTGCTGTCCCGGCCCGAACGCCGCATTGACTCCCGCGATCCCCCCAACCACCCCCGCCACGCCGATCGCGACGAGGATCCACATCGCGAGCAGACCCCGCCCGCGCCGCTTCACATGCTCGGCACATAACCCGCACGAGTACGTCGCCTTCTTCCGCAGCACCATCGCCAGGATCGCGTAGATCAAAATGCCCGGGATCACCAGCGCGTACAGCCACGGCTCGTGCCAGTACACATCCTTCCGAAACCGCTTCACCGCCGGCGCATTGCAGCGAATGCACGCATCCGGCAACTCGACCACCCGCCCGGCGAGCAACAGTTTCCCATGCCGCCACGCGGCGCTGGCGTTCGGCTGCACGGGCGAAGCGTATTGCAGCGGTTGAGGCGATGTTTTCCCAGGCGGGAGGGGTGGGGGTTCGGATGGGGTCATGTGTTCTGAAGGATACAAATGCAACCTGCGTACGGGAAACCCCGCGCGGCGCTACTCAAAAAACTCCGCCACTTTCACCGCAAACCCCGGCAGCACCTCGCGGGCGGTCAGGTTGTCGCCAGATCGGAGTAGAACCGGGCGCGAGGCGTGATCGTAAACCGTAACCGTCTGGCGGTCGGCATCAATGATCCAGACCGTCCTGCACCCGGCCGTCAGGTAGTCGTCCACCTTCTCCACCATCTCCGCGACAGTATTTCGTGGGGACAGCACTTCAAGTGCTAAATCGGGTGGGCCCTCAAAAAACCCGGAGCGATCGGCGGTGATTGGAATCCGCTCGCGCGCTACAAACGCGACATCGGGCGCGCGGACGGTATCGGGATCGTGTGACAGCGTGAAGCCAGTCTCGGCGGTGTACGTTCGTCCGAGATTGTTCTCACGCACAAAAACATGCAGGATCGAGCCGATCGTCAGCGCCACGTCCCCGTGTCCCCAACTCGCCGGTGCCATTTCGACCAACCTTCCTCTGACCAACTCCCCATGAAAGTCCGGCCCCAGCGCCAACAAATCGGCGGCAGTCATGAGCTTGGTCGGGGCGGCGGTGGACATGGGAGCAGTATGGTCGGAAGCGGGCGACGAAATCAAGCAGTTTTCTCTGCCCATCCAGTGAATGGCGGTCTGAATAGGAAGCAAATGCGCACCGGTATCCGAGTCATGCGCTACATCACGTTCAGAGTTCCGATGACGTTACGCTGATCTACAGAGTCGTTGCCGAGCGAAGTGTTGATCGTGCTGGGCATTCTGAA
>JBBQQZ010000433.1:0-2384 GCA_038215325.1 Tepidisphaerales bacterium
CATGATCGTTTCCGGCACGGGTACGGCGGTGGTCTACAACGCGACGACCGACATCGTGCAATTCACGCCAGTCGCCGCTCCGGGGACAGGCACAGGGACGGGCACGTCGACGGTCGTCACCCGCACGCCCGCCCGCAGCAATGCAGTCATGCTGAGCGGCGGCGTGCCGATCAACGTGCTGAGCATGCAGGGCGCGAACCTCACCAACGTCACCAACCAGACCTCCGGCGAAATCGCCGGGATCGACGCCGACACGGTCGGGTTCCTACAGGCGAACTCGCTGGGCTACGCGAAGTCGTCCACTGCGTCGCTGGTGCTTCCGAATACGAACATCCCGACCAACACCTTCCCGTTCAACGATTATTCGTACGGCCTGAACATCGCCGGGCCGGTGATCCAGATTCTGTCGCGTGAGGCCGTCGGCACGGTCAACATTGCCGGCGCGGTCGGGACGATCGTCGCCAACTCCGACGCGAGGAATAACGGGGCGATTTTCGAAGGCATTAACGGCCCCGTCGTCGCTGAAGTCATGCAGTTGGTGCGAATCGGCGAAGGCATTTCGTACGGCGGTTCCGGTGAGGTCGTCAAAGGCGGCCTCTTCGCGATCGGCGGGACCGCCAACATCCAGCAGGTTGTCGGAAACGATGCCGACATCCGCGGGTATGTCGTCTCCGAGGGCACGATCGAAGACATCAACCTCCAGAACGGCTCGCTTATCAACGCCTTCATAGGAACGCCCACCGATGTCGCGCAAGCCAGCCCGCTGAGGGACACCGGATTCGAAGTCGTTGATACGCAGACCGACCCCACCCTCCCCACAACCCCTACAACTCCCACGACCCCCACGGGTACGGCGTACATTCCCCAGTACAGCCTCGGCACGTTGCGCCTGAACGGCAACGGCGGAATCATGGGGTCGTTGATCCTCGCGGGCGATTTTAATGCGATCGACGTGCGCGGCGGATTCGGGATCATCAGTTCCTCGATCCTGACGGCGGCGCAGTTCAACCCGAACAACGTGGTCGCCACCGATGGCCTGGGTATCCGCAACACCACGATCTCGGCCGGGTTGTCGCTCAACCGGGTCCATGCACGCGGCGATGGCGCCCGGTTGGACGTCAACCAGTACCGCCCGACCGTGCTCCAGTCGTCCAGCAAACGCCGCTACGACGCCTTCACCGGCCGCGCCCTGACCATTGGCAACGATCTCCACAAGTTCCTCGGAACTTCAAAGAGCGTGTCCTCGATCTCCGGCGTCACCAACAGCGGCATCATCGAAGACGTGAACGTCAATGGCGCGCTGAACCTTGGCTCGATGGAAGCGTTCCTCATCCGCGACAACGTGCTCAACGCCCTGTCGCCGACGAGCTCGGCGTTCCCCATGCGGGTGGCGTTCGCCAACAGCATTGGCAAGATCAAAGCCACCAGCGCCATCATGGGTCTTCAGGTCCGCACCGGCAGGCTCAATGAACTGAACGCAGGCGGGAACATTGAAGACGCCAACATCCGGACATCGGGCAAAATCAACACGATCGCGTCCGGCCGCAATATCCGCGGCAGCGCCACGATCGAAGCCCGCGGGCCGGAAGGTGCGATCGATTTCCTCTATGCCAAGCTGGGTTTGTACGGCTCGGTCACGACGACGTCGGATATCAAGAAGCTGCAAGTGCGGTCGCTGGGGAACACCACCCAGGCGCTCGGCAAGATCAACGAGCTTACCGTCACCGGAAACGTGCTGACCGGGACCTACGTCCGGGCGAGCAAGGGCATCGGTACGCTGTTCGTCGGTGGCGACGTGCAAACCGGCGCGACCATCAGCGCCAAGAGCTACGGCTCGACGACGATTCTCGGCGAGAACAACGGCTCGGTCGTTGTGGCCTGAGCCATCACGTCCGACAATTCGAAGCATCAAGCCCCTGCCAGGTCTGGCAGGGGCTTTTTCATGAGGGTTGCGACGGAGGCCGGTTAAGTCAGGGGTGGTTCGCACCGATAACTTCCGATGAGGTGACGTTATGGACGAGCAGAACGAAGCAACGACCCCGGCCGAGACGCCCGAATTTCCCCGAAGCGTCGTAGACCGCCGCGCCGGGTTGGATCGCCGGCAGAAATCGCGTGAGGAATCCGGCTACACCGGTTCCGACCGTCGCGCCGGCGATCGCCGCACGGGCCTGGAGCGCCGCCGCGGCGCGGGCATCCGTCGCGATGAAGAGCGCCGCAGCGCCGAAGAAGGCGAAATGACCGCAGAGCAGTTCGAGTTCGTCATGGCGATCGAAACGTACAAGAAGGTCAACAAAAAGCTCTTCCCCACCTGGACCGAAGTGCTCGAAGTGATGACGCAGCTCGGCTACCGCAAGGTCGAAACACGCACGCTCAAGCTCGAAAAC
>JBBQQZ010000434.1:0-2382 GCA_038215325.1 Tepidisphaerales bacterium
GGGCGCGGTCGTTTCGTTGCCGCTGGCGGTGTGGGATTGGGGCGCGTTCTGGAACAGCAACGTCACCATCCAGATCAAGCAGCCGTTCCGGTACGATGCGTTCAGTTTTCTGGCGCTGTACGCCAACGCACAGCCGCGCAGTTTTGAGCCGCCGGGGTGGTGGTCGATGATCCCGTTCATGCTGGTCGTGCCGACCTGGTGCGTACTGCTGTGGCGCATGCCGCGAAACATCGCCGGCTTTGTGATGGGCGTGGGGCTGGTCTCGATCGTGTTCCTGTTTTCCAACCGGCAGGCGTTCCTGAACTACCACACCTTCGCCGCCGGCACGCTGCTGCTGGCGGTGGCGACGATCGAGGCGATGTACACCCGCGATCCGGATCGATTAATTGAGCCGGGCTAGGCCGCTTCACTGGCTCGGTGATGCTCGGTCTGACGCACGAGCTGATGAATCCCCGGCATCGGTCGGCAGACGACCAGGCTTTGGAACGCGAACATGCTCGGCCAGATGTTTGCCAGTACGTTCGTGATTCGCCCCAGCAGGCGGCCGGTGTAGGTGGGCATCACCACCTCGAACGGTACGGGAACGGGGATGAACTTCTCCACGCGATAGCCGCAGTCGCGCAGCGTTCGCAAGAGTGTACGACGCGTGAAAAGCCGCTTGTGCGTGATATCCAGAATGCCGCGCTCCGCGTAACTGAAACGTCCCAGCAGCAGATTCACACGAATGCCGGCGAACGCGATGTTCGGCGTCGACAGGATCAGCAGCGGCGATTTGCGCACGCTGTTCTTCGCCTCGCTATGGTTCCGCAGGTTCAGCAGGAACCGCTCCGGGTCGGCCAGGTGCTCGATCACGTCCAGCAGCAGCACCGCGTCGTAGTCGAACATATCGGCCGGCACGTCGTCGCGATCGAGGTCGGACTTACGGAACTCGCTCATCTTGCCCGGCAGGGGGTCGTACGCATCGACACCCGTCACGCGGATGCCCAGCTTCTCGCATTCCTCCGCCACAAATCCCGGGCCGCAGCCCAGGTCGAGCAGTGATTTTGGTTTCGCCCGCTCCAGCTCGTTCAGCGCCAGGCGATGGGAGGTGTACATCGCGCTGGTCTTGGATCGATACCGCAGCGGCTGGAGGTGGCGGTACTTGAGCGAGCACATCATGCCCATCGTGTGCAGCTTGTAGCCGAGGGTCGATCGCACGACGTTAGCGGCGTACGCCAGGTGCGGCACGCGGCAGATTTCGTCGCCGTAGTGCGTGGGGATGGGGAACTCGGTCACCTTCGCATCGACGTGAAACGCTTGCAGCAGGATTTCGGTATCGAAGTGGAATTCGTTGGTGTTGACCTCAAACGGCACGCTCTTGAGGAACGCCGTGGAATACCCGCGATACCCCGTGTGATACTCCCCAAGGCTGCGGCCGGTGAGCTTGTTCTGGATCGTCGTGAGAACGCGGTTGCCGATCACCTTGTGCCAACGCATTCCGCCCGATCGGGCGCTCTGGATGCTGTGCATGCGCGAGCCGAGGACGACATCCGCCTGCTGCTCTTTCCACGTGTCGATGAACTTCGGCAGCATCTCCGGCGCGTATTGGCCGTCACCGTGCAGGAGGACGACAAACTCGAAGCCGGCCTCGCAGGCGATGCGATACCCGAGCTTCTGGTTCCCGCCGTAGCCCTGGTTGATGGGGTTGCGCAGGACCGTGAGATTGCCGACCCCGTGCTCGCGTCCCCAGTCCGCGGCGATGCCCGGGCCGGCGTCGGAGCTGGCGTCGTCAATCACCAGAAAATGCACGTCCGGGTCCGCCCACAACTGCTTCGGGATGCGGTCCAGCACGCTAGCGATGTGCCGCTGCGCTTCGTACGAGACGATGAATACCAGTACGCGCCCGGTAAGTTGCGGGAAAGGAGAGATCGTTGGGGTCGGACGAGTCATCGGTGTTTGTATCGGTTATCGCTTGCGGGCCAGCGTTAAGTATTGTCCGCCGATGGGCAGCCGTCGCAAGGGTTTCTCCAGAAATCGCAGCGGCGCCAGCGCCCGGGGGAAGATAAACAGAAACTCGCTCGCCAGCACGTCAAACCCGTTCACGCCCAGCAGCGTCCGCGTTTGCGGCGGCGGCAGGGTGATGGCGTCGCGATCAAAACTCACTCGGCTCATGATGTACCGCACGCCGGGGTTCCATGGGTTGTTCTCCCAGAGCGCGAACAGCCCGCCGGGCTTGAGCGTGCGATGCACGTATCGCACGCACGCGGGACGGTCGGCAGGCGGAATGTGGTGAAACACGCCGTTGCAGAAAGCCAGATCGATCTGATTGACGCCCGAGAACCGATCGACGTGCTCGAAGCGGGCACGCTCTTCGGTGTGCGTCTGCCGAGCGATGGTGAGCGA
>JBBQQZ010000435.1:0-2342 GCA_038215325.1 Tepidisphaerales bacterium
GTCGCTCTTGATCGTCTTGAACGCCGACTCGATCTGCACCAGGCCCATGTACATCCGCCACAGCTCCGCCGGGTCGGTGCCGGCCAGGTGACCTTCCCCACCATTTTCAGGCGCGCTCAGGTTCCGTTTAGTCCTCAAACAAGCGTATTCCCCGACCTCCTGAGGGTCGGTTGCGACCGGGGTGTGGGCGCAGCGGGGCGCTCGCCGCTATCGCGGGGGGCGGGGGGCGGGTTGTTGAAACAGCCCGATATTTCGACTTATTTCGACGCATTTGGAGAATGCTCGTCGAATGTTAAGTGGCCCCTATCGGAGTCGAACCGATACTCCCTTGCGGGAACTGGATTTTGAGTCCAGCGCGTCTGCCAATTCCGCCAAGAGGCCTTGGGAGGGGGATTTTACGCGATTTTTCGCGAAGGACAAGCCGTGCCCGCGATGGACCGATATCGGATAATGTGATGACCAGCACGATGTCGGCCAATTTGACCACGAAAATCTTCGACACCGCCCGCAACGTTCCAGCGGCCGGGGTGCGGTTTCAGCTTTACTGGGTGGAATCGCGCGGCGACGTGTTGCTTCGCGCAGGCGCGACCAACGAACGAGGCACGACCGACGCGGCGCTGCTCGATCCGTCGAAGCTGTCGGCCGGGTCGTACAAGCTCGTGCTGCACATCGGTGACTACTTCGAAACGCACAACACCACCGCCGGCCGGCTGTTTCTGGACCTGCTGCCGGTCGTCTTCATGATCGACGACGCCTCCCAGCCCACCCACGTCGAGGTCCGCGTCTGGCCCACCGGCTACAACGTCGAACGCGGCTGATCGCAGCCCGCCGACAACCTGCCCCTTTCTCATATCAGCCATCGAGTGAACTGATACGACTATTCTTCGCGCCGCGTCCATGCGAGGCGCTGCTCCGGATTGCGGCGATGTCGTTGATCTGGCGCGTGAAGCGGCTAGGCTCGCGGGCATGGATCGAGTTGTTCGCGGGCCCATCGTCACGTCGAACCCGGATCGCTCGGCGAGCTACTGGGCGGATGGCGCGCTGGCATCGGATGAGCACGGCCGGATCGCGTTCGTCGGGGATTGGGTGGATTTCACGCGCCTGCATGGCGAGCATGTGCAACACCGCAAATCGATGGGACTGATCCTGCCGTCGATGTTCGACCTGCACACGCACATCCCGCAGTGGCCGATCCGTGGACGATTTGCCGATGGCGTGGCGCCTGACGACCCGCGCGGCCTATTGCTCGCGGGCCTGGCGACCAACGTCTTCCCCGCTGAGGTCCGGTTTGATGACGTGGCGTATGCCGAACAGGTGACGCGCCAGTTCCTGAACGATTGCGCGAGGAATGGCGTGATCGGCGGCTGCGCTTTCCTGACCGTCCACCCTGCCGCCGCCAGGCGGACGCTGGAGCTGTTGCCCGAGACCTGGCGCGCGGGCCTTTGCCTGATGAACCAGAACTGCCCGCCGGAACTGCGGTGTGAGGCGTCGATCCTGACGGAAGTCGAACAACTCGCGCGCGACTTCGGCGATCGCTTTGTCGTGACCGATCGGTTCGCCGTCGCGACGACCTCGGCGCTTCGACGCCCCGCCGCCGACATCGCGAAGCGGTACGGGTTGATGACGCAGACGCATCTGAATGAGCAGGTCGCCGAGAAGGCGTTGGTCGAGAAGACCTTGTATCCGCAATCGAAATCCTACACGCACGTCTATCTCGACGACGGCTTTTTCGACACCCGTGCGATCGTCGCGCACTGCATCCAGATGACGGACCCGGAGTGGGAGATTCTGCGTGACCGTAAGTGCGTGATCGCGCATTGTCCGACCTCGAATCGCGATCTGGGTTCTGGCGTGATGCGGCTGGACGACGTGATCTCGCGCGCGATCGACTACGTGCTTTGCACGGATGTGGGCGCGTCACCGACGACGTCGCTGCTGGCGGAGATGCGGGTGTTCATGGCGGTGCATCGGCCGTTCACGACGCGCGCGACCCCCGCCGAGGCGCTCTACCGCGCGACGCTGGCGCCGGCGAAGGTGCTGGGGATCGATCGGGATTTTGGTTCGCTGCGCCTTGGCTCACAGATGCGGTATCACGAAGCCCCGATGCCTGCTCCCGCATCATCGTACGCCGACGCCGAATCCGCGCTGATGGCCGCGCTCAGATTGCTGTAACTGCCTTGCTAATATGCACTTCCATCTGAATCGTGCCGGCCGATTTTCCGCTCGCCTGCCATCGGGTGCGTCGCTACAATACCCTAACATTTGACGTACATGCCCGAATCTCCCCTGCACAAACTTCGCGAGCGGATCACGCCTGTTCCGGTTCAGCCTGGCGAAATGGC
>JBBQQZ010000436.1:0-2329 GCA_038215325.1 Tepidisphaerales bacterium
GATGGATGAAGCCCGCGCTGTTTGAAGGCACGCTCGCCAACGACGAGTACACGCTCTGCGACGCACTGGGCAGCGCCGCTGCCGAGCGGGTGATGCGGAAGCATCGCGAGACGTTCATCACTGAGGACGACTTCCGCTGGATTCGCGATCGCGGGCTGAACGCGATCCGCCTGCCGATCGGGTACTGGCTGCTCGAACCGGACGGCCCGTTTGTCGGCGGGGCGAAGTGGCTGGATCAGGCGATCGACTGGTGCGAGGAATACGACATCGCCTGCAACATCGATTTCCACGGCCTGCCCGGGCACCAGGGGCCGGAACATCACAGCGGCAGGCAGAAATTCTACCAGTGGCATCTCGACGATCGATACATGAAGCGCTCGCTCGATGTGATCGAGCGGGTCGCGCAGATGTATCGCGATCGCGACTGCGTCAGCGCTTTCACGCTGGTGAACGAACCGGCGACCGATTTGCCGGCGGCGTTCCTCCAGACGTTCTATGAGCAGGGCTACGCCCGCGTCCGCAAGCACATGCCCGCCGAGCGGGTGGCGGTGATCATCGCGGCGTTTACCGAGGCGCGCTTGCCGGAGTTTCATCGCAAGGTCGCTGGCGAGAACGTGCTGACGGACATCCATCCGTACCCGTGCTTCGTGCCGTGGAATGCGGATCAGTTGAACGAGTACGTCGCGTGGGGCCCGTCAAAACAGTTGCCGCACTTATTGCGGACGGGTGCGGACGATCTGGTGGTGGGCGAGTGGTCGCTGGGGGTGGCGCCTGCGTTGCGGCCGGCGCTGGAAGCGATGACGCCCTGGCAGCGCGACCTGGCGATGCGCACGTTCGCCAATGGCCAGCTCCTGGCGAACGAGCAGACGGCCGGCTGGTTCTTCTGGAGCTACAAGATCGAAGCGGGCAACCCCCGCCTGCAAAAATGCTGGAGCTTCCGCGACGCCGTCGAAGCCGGCTGGATGCCCGACCACTACGCCGAGCCCTCCCTCGAAGCCACCGTCAGCACCGTCGCTAGCGCGCTTGTCGCGGCGACATAATCAGCTCTTCCACGATCTTCTGGATCGCGCGGTCGTTCGGCTTGCCGTCGACCTGCTTCTTGAGCAGGTACGCTTGATCTTTGTCCTGCTCGTACTTCCATTCGAAGGTCATGTCGGGCTTCAGATCAATATAGCCCGCGTCTTCGATATCCCACAGCTCCCCGCGGCCGCGAACGGCGTAGAGGATCGTCGTCGGGTCAGCGATGTGGCGATCCTTGCACGTGCCGCCAAAGTAAGCCTCGTACGCGATGCGCACGGGATGATCCGCATCGAGTTTGGCGAAGTTGGCACCGATTTGCAGACCGCTGGGCACCGACCCGATCTGCCTCCCTACGAACACGATCCGGCCGGGCCAGTTCGTGATCGCGTAGAGGGCGGCGTCGGCGTCCTTCTGGAAGTTCACGTTGCCCAGCTTCAGATCATCCCTGGCAGGCTTGCCGAGAAAATTGCCACCCATGCAGGCCCATTCTTTAACTTTCCGCTTCACCAGATCCATGCCCGACGGCATGTCCCCCTCGGCGGGCAGCTTCAGCAGCGCGGCGAGATTGGTGTGGAAGCCGACGGTCGCGATGACGACACTCTGGTCCGGGGCGTCCAGCAGCACCTTGCGATACAGCTCGATCGCGCCGGGCGCGTCGGTTGCGTTCTTCAGATCGTGCGGCAATCGATCGATCACCGCCTTGGTGTATTTTGACGGACGTTGGATACCGATGTTTCGCGGCGCCCCGACCGGCACGTCCGCCCGGCCGTAATAGGTGTTGATCGCGTCGATGCACTGAGGCGACCACTCGCTGCGGCAAGACGTGACGGTCGCCAGGATTGTCGCCTCACCCCGATCCGCCAGCACGTGCAAGAGCGCTAGCGCCGCGACGTCGTCGCAATCGCCATCCATGTCCGAATCAAAGATGACGTTGACCGGCACCGATTGCGCTCCCCAAAGGTTCGCCGCGAGCGACAGCGCCATCGTCGCCAGGAGCACGGTCGATCGTGATCGATTCATCTGCACCAATTATATCTTCGCCGCCCGTTTCGGGCCATCAACAGGCGACGCCCGATCCTTGTGTTGCCACACCGACGTATTCGATCGTGAACGCATCGGGCAACTTCACGTCATCGAGCGCGTTGTTGTCCTGCGGAATTGGACTCCACATTTGCGACAATCGAGATTCGACTTCGGCTGTTCGCGAGCTGACGGCGTTCCCTCGACAGCACGACACCGTCTTGTGGCAGGATTCACGCCGCTACGGGAAAATTCGCGGTGAAAGGACCGCCAGTCGAGGCGCGGGCTC
>JBBQQZ010000437.1:0-2303 GCA_038215325.1 Tepidisphaerales bacterium
CGGGAAGATCGTCGCGCCCTGCTTCATCGCGGCGACGATCTGCTGCACGTTCAGACCATCGCATAGCAGCACCGTCGACCCAGCCCACAGCGGAGCCAGCAACCCATGCTCCATCCCGTACGAATGCACCAACGGCACGGCGGCGATTACTTTGTCATCAAACGTGAGGCCGACGGCATCGACCATGTTCTTTGCGACAACGTCGAGTGAGGCGCGCGAGCGGCGAACGATCTTCGGCAGGCCGGTGGTGCCGGAGGAGCACAGAAGCACGGTTCCCTCGCCTGCGGGGAGAGGTGCTAATCGGCCCGTTCTCTCGGTGGCGCGATCCAGCTCGGCCTTCGGCACATCGGGGGAGTTCGGAAACACAGCCAAGCCATTCAACAAATGAGCGAGGAACGCGACGGGGTAGTCGATAGTGTTGGCGGATTGCAGCATCACGCGCGCAGACTCGCCGTAGGGTTCGCCGTGCGAACCACCCGACGCGCTTCGCACTGCGAACGCTACAACGTCTGCGTAGCTGATCGAACGCCCCGACTCGATCTCGATGAATGCCGGCTGCTCCGGGCTGCAACGCGCGTGCGACTGGATGCGCTCCCAGAGCGCCCAGTCGCTCATGCCGCGCCTGCCGATGGGGTATCCATCGCGATCGGTTGCGGCGATTCGGCCAGCAGCGAGCAGTGCGCCCGGCGCGGGCAAAGCGGGACATACTGCTGTGCCCACACGCAAAGCTCAAAGAACCGCAATCGCCAGCGTAGATCCCAGATCGGCTTCGGAAACACCTGCCCCGCCAGCGTGCTGATGACCGCGTTATGCACTTCCAGCGGGCCCTGTCCGTTCATAAATAGTTCACGGAAGCTGTGGCGGTAGTAGTTGCGGATCAGCTTCCAGAAGACGCTGGTGCTGCCGGTGATGAAGCGGATGTACGTGTCGCGCGCCACGCCGGCGGACGTTTCGCGGCGCAGCATCTCGGCGGCGAGCGTGGCGGCCTCGTTGCCGCCCATCATCGCCAGCGTCACGCCGGTGGAGAAGATCGGATCGAGAAAACACCCCGCGTCGCCAATAAGGAAATACCCCGGACCGGCGTGCGGCGCGCAGGTGTAGCTGAAATCGGCCAGCACGTGATTCGTCGGCAGGCCCACGGCGTTTCGCATCCGATGCCGCACCACCGGACACCGCGCCACCGCCCACTGAAGCAGGCGATCGGGCGCGACGTTGGTCTCCTTCACAAACCTCGGCCGGGTGACGAAGCCGACGCTGGTCTTGGTTTCGGTCAGTCCGATCAGCCAGAACCAGCCTTCGTCGGTCATGATGATCGTGGGGTGACCGGTCGCGTCGCCTTCGGGGCGTTCGACGTGATCGAAATGCTGAAAGTAGGCGACCTTCTGCAATTCCGGGTCGGCAAAGTTGCGCCGCGTCCCCAGGTGACGGCCGACGACTGTGCCGTGGCCTGACGCATCCATGATCACCCGGCCGCGAATCGCGCCGGCGTCGGTCTGCACCTCGACGTCGTCCTCTTCCAGCTTCGTTACCGCGCGCACCAGCGTGTTCTCCAGCACCTTCGCACCGGCCAGCTTCGCCTGGTCGAGCAGCATCTTGTCGAACCCCGATCGCTCGATGTTGAACACCGGATTACCCGGGACGAGCCCATCGCTGAACCGGAACCGCATCGTCTCAAAATCGTTGCCGAAGCCGAACTCCGCCCCCAGCTTGTTGACGTGCGGCAGTTTCAGCAGTTCGTCATTCAGTCCAAGCTGCATCAATAGCGGCGTGGTGCGGGGAAGGATGGATTCGCCGATGTGGAAGCGCGGGTGCGTTTCTTTCTCCAGCAGGCAGACGTTGAGTCCAGCGCGGGCCATGACCAGCGCGGTGGTCGATCCCGCAGGCCCGCCGCCGATCACGATGGCGTCGTAGACTTCGCTCATTGTTGGGTACTCTGCACGGCGACGCCTTCGATTTCAACCAGCAACTCGCGGCGGCATAAATCGACGTTTACGAACTCGATCGCGCCGGCTTGCAAGAACGTGCTCGAACAGGCCCGCGAGATGCGGTCGAAGTCGCTTGCTCGTGGGAAATACGCCCGCACGCTCGTGAAGGAGGATAACTCGCCGACCAGCGCTCGCAGGTTGTCGAGCGTGACATCGAGTTGACGATCCAGATCGCCTCCGACCGATTCCTCACCCGTGATGGCCGCCGTTCCGGAGACGAGCAGGACGTTGCCGACTTTCGTCGCACGCGCGAAGCACGGCGGCTTGGGTCCGTAGCGCGGCGAATAGTGAACGGCCGGCTTTTGACGGGGGTTTTGG
>JBBQQZ010000438.1:0-2289 GCA_038215325.1 Tepidisphaerales bacterium
CGAAGCAAACGCGTCCGTAAAACCGGCCGAGAAAAACCGCTCGGGCGCGACGTACAGCAACCCGCTGAACCCCGGCTGCATCACCTCCTGGATCACTTCCCGCTGCACGCCGGGCGTCTGCGAACTGTTGATAAACAGCGCCGGGATATTCCGCTCCTTGAGCTGGCGAACCTGGTCGTCCATCAACGAAATCAGCGGCGACACCACCAGCGTCAGCCCCCCCGTCGCAACGGCGGGCAACTGATAGCACAGTGACTTTCCTGCACCCGTCGGCATGACGCACAGCACGTCCTTGCGACGCATCACGTCTTCAATGACTTCACGCTGCATGAGCCGGAACTCGCGCAAGCCGAAGGAGTTATGGAGGATTTCATGGATGTCGAGCATCAATTTGCTTGATTTGAAAATCAGATTATCCGATAATCTGATTAATGGCAACGCGAATCACAGCCACCGAGATCGCTCGGAACCTTTCCGATGTATTCAATCGGGTGCGGTACCGCGCGGAGTCATTCGCGGTCGAACGATCGGGGGAGACGATCGCAATCATCTCACCCGTACAGAATCAGCCTCGACCCCGTACCGGGGCGGAGCTTCTCAGACTGGGGCCTTGGCCGAAAGCCGATTCGGATTTTGCTGACGATCTCGAGGCGATTATCCGCAGCCAGCCCGTCGAAGTGCCGAGGGATCCATGGGCATCCTGATCGACACTTCAGTCCTGATCGCCGCCGAACGTGGCACCTACGACATCTTCACGCTTTTTCACGCCCATCAAGACGAGACGATCGGAATCGCAGCGATCACCGCGTCGGAACTGCTGGTCGGCGTACATCGGTCGAACCCACTAACGCGTGCGCGGCGATCCGCATACGTCGAAGAAACCCTCTCGCGACTGGTCGTCATCAATTTCGATCTGGGTATCGCACGCCTCCACGCGCAGCTTGTTGCCGACCTGATGACGCAAGGCCTCGCGGCGGGCGTTCACGATCTTCAAATCGGTGCCACCGCCCTGGCGCGAGATGATCGCGTCGCGACGCTGGATCAACGCAGCTTCCCACTCTTCAAGGGCCTGCAACTGGTTGACCTTCACGTCTCGTGACGAGTCGTGTCACGCCGATTGCGCAGACGCCCATTCATCAAACCGGCGCGTCATCTCCCGCGTCACGCTCCTGGGCGTCTCGGCGATCACCTGCTCCACCACCGCACGCGTGATCTCCTGCTCCATCGATCCCGCCACCGCCTGAAGGAACGGCAATAGCGCGCTGCGGTCGCTGATGTACTTGATATCCGCGCCGGAGTAGCCGTCGAGCTTCTTCGCCAGTTCGGCGAAATCGACGTCGTCGGTGATCGGGCGCTTGCCCAGGTACAGCTCCAGCATGCGCTCGCGCGCAGGGTGGTCGGGCAGCGGGATGTAGATCTTTTCGTCAAACCGCCCCGGGCGCAACACGGCCGGGTCAAGTTGCCAGGGCACGTTGGTGGCGCCGAGGAACAGGATCGGGCTGTTCTGCTTCTTGTCGAAGCCTTCCATGCCTTGGAGGATTTGCGGAACGACCCGCTGCATGACGCTCGAACCCTCATCACGCCGCGCGGGGATGAGCGCTTCGATCTCATCGATGAACACCACAGAGCGCGGCTCGGCGGCGGCGGTGTCGAAGAGTTTCTTGATGTTCTGCTCGGCCTCGCCCACCCACTTGCTCAATATATCCGCCGGCGAAATGCGGAAGAACGTCGCTTCCAGCTCCCCGGCGGTCGCTTTGGCAAGCATCGTCTTGCCCGTACCCGGAGGCCCGTAAAGCAGGATGCCGCCGCCGGCGCGGATGCCGAATTTTTGCGCCAAATCGGCGTGCGCGAAGGGGTAGATCATCTTCAGCCGAATCTCTTCCTTCACGTCCTCCAGCCCCGCCACATCGGCAAACCGAATCGACGGCCGTTCTTTCACGATCCAGTCCTGCGCACTCGATTGCCCGTCCGACGACTGTTCCTGCGGCGCGCCCGATCGCGACGACGGCTGCCTGCGGTTCGTCTTCGTCGCCTCGTCGCAATCCTTCGCCAGATCCAGCAATCGCTCCGCGGTCTCGCGGCGGGCGTTCTTCAGCTCCTCAGTCTGGGCCTGCTTCGCCAGTTCCAGGATCGCCCGGGCGGCCTCCTGCAGATAAACCTTGGCGCTCTCCCACTGCCCGGCGCGCCGCGCATCAATGCCGCGCTGGCGGTAGCGCTCGAAGGTGTCCCAGGTCATGCTCATCGGTTCACTGCCTCATCATTCGCCGTTGCGCCGATCAAATCTACCCT
>JBBQQZ010000439.1:0-2194 GCA_038215325.1 Tepidisphaerales bacterium
GCCAGCAGCGATCGCATCCAACGCTCCGGTGGTTACACGTCCAGCTCGTCTGCCTCTTCCGCGCGTTCCATGATGAACCGGAAGCGGGCCGACGCGTCTTTGCCCATCAGTTCGTTGATGATGCGGTCGGTCGCCAGCGCATCGCTGATTTCGACGCGGAGAAGCCGGCGGGTTTTGGGGTTCAGCGTGGTTTCCCACAGCACCTTGGGCATCATCTCGCCAAGGCCCTTGAAGCGGGTGATCTCGGCCTTGGCGTTGCCCTTGATGTGCTGCTTGAGGATGCGTTCCTTATCGGGTTCGTCGGCGGCCCAGTGGGTTTCCTTGCCGATGTCGATGCGGTACAGCGGTGGGAGCGCGATGAACACGCGGCCGGCGTCGATGAGCTGGCGCATGTGGCGGAAGATGAACGTCAGCAGCAGCGTGGTGATGTGGTGCCCGTCGCTATCGGCATCGGCAAGCAGCACCAGGCGCTGGTACCGGAGCTTCGATGGATCGCATTCCGTTCCCGCGCCGCAGCCGAGTGCGGTGACGAGGTCGGCGATCTCGCGATTCTCCAGCACCTTCGCCAGCGACGTGCCTTCGGTGTTCAGCACCTTGCCGCGCAGAGGCAGGATCGCCTGGCAGTTGCGGTCGCGGCCTTGCTTGGCCGATCCACCCGCGCTGTCGCCTTCGACGATAAACAGCTCGCTGTGGTCGCGGTTGCTGCTGGAACAATCCGCCAGTTTGCCGGGCAGATTCATCCGGCCGCTGGTCGCGGTCTTGCGGCTGATGCTGGCGCTAGCCGCGCGGCTCGCTTCGCGTGCCCGGGCCGCGATGATGATCCGGTTCACGATCGTCTCGGCGACCGTTCGATTGTTGTTCAGCCACTGCTCCAGCGCCGGCCGCACCGCGCCGTCCACCAGCGACTGCACTTCGGCGTTGTTCAGCCGGTCCTTCGTCTGGCCTTGGAACTGCGGCTCTTCGACGAAAATGCTCAGCACGCCGATCACGCCTTCGCGGATATCCTCCGCCGCCAGCGTCACGCCGCGAGGGGTGAGGTCGTGGGTTTCGATGTAGTTGCGGATCGCCTTCAGCACGCCCGCGCGCAAACCGTTCTCATGCGTCCCGCCGTTGCCGGTGGGGATGCCGTTCACGTAGCTCTTGAGCAGTTCCTCGGTGCTTTCGGTCCAACTGAAGCACGTCTCGATTCGGATGCCGTTCTCTTTCTCAAACATAAACGGCTGCTCATGCACCGGCCGGGCGGTCTTCTCTTCGAGGATTTTTTTCAGGAACGCCAGAATGCCTTCCTCGTGATGGAAGACTTCCTTCTTCCCGCTGACTTCGTCATTCCACGTGACCTTCAATCCCTTGTGAATATAGCTGGCGACTTCCAGCCGCTCGCGGATGGTTTCGGGCGTGAACTCGGTGCGCGGGAAGATTTGCGGATCGGGCTCAAAGCGGATCGTGGTCCCCGATCCGCGCGCCGCGCCCAGCTTCTTCAGCGGCCCGCTGGCTTTGCCCTGTTTGAACTCCATCTCCCATTCCGCGCCGTCGCGCTTGATGGTGGCGGTGAGCTTTTTGGATAGCGCATTGACGACCGACGCCCCCACGCCGTGCAGGCCGCCGGAGGTTTTGTAGTTGCCGTTGGAGCTGTTATCGAACTTGCCGCCCGCGTGCAGCGTGCAGAGGATGATTTCGATGGCGGGTTTCTTGTGGGTCGGATGCTTATCGACCGGAATCCCTCTGCCGTTGTCGCTGACGGTGATGGTCGAGCCGTCCTTGTGCAGCGTGACGTCGATCTGATCGGCGTGGCCGTTCATCGCCTCGTCGACCGAGTTGTCGAAGATTTCCCACACCAGGTGATGGAGCCCCGCCGCCCCCGTGCCACCGATATACATGCCCGGGCGTTTTCGGACGGGGTCGAGGCCTTCGAGAACGGTGATCGACGATGCGTTGTATGTGGTGGCGGTCCTGCTCATGCGTCCTTGCCGTAAAACTCATCCCTGAATCGAGGAAGACGCATGCCTGCGTCTCACCCGATGCGTCGTGGCAATATACCCGACTTCCCCATAGTCGAAAACGCTCCGGGCCTAACCAATCCACGCCATGCTGGCGGATGGAGCGGGCGAGCATGGCTCATTCAACCGACTTCCGATTACGGCGCTTCAGTGCCGGATCTCCCCGGCTGTATTTCGGCGGGCACAACGTTCGCCGA
>JBBQQZ010000440.1:0-2160 GCA_038215325.1 Tepidisphaerales bacterium
CCCGGAGAGCACATGGAAAAAGACATTGGCAGCGTGAAACCACGCCGGATTCAACGAAATGCCGTACAGATCAACCGGCGTTCGCGCGATCAACGCGATCGCGGACCAGACGCTGTACGTCAGCGGGATATAGATGCTGTGGCTGGGCTCGCGCCAGTTGATGGCGAAGGAACTCCATGTCACCGGATTGAGCAGCGGATTCTCGAACACCGTGCTCGCGTCGTCCCACCAGGTGTAGTTGCACGTGACGAGGTAGCCGAACGTCATGCACGTCGCGAGGATCACGACGAGCGTGGTATTGCGGCGAGAAGCCTTCCGCGTCCGCCCGCTCATCGAACCGCCCCGATCACCGCCGCCATGCGCCCGGTGAGGCCGTTGTCGCGACGATGGGAGAAAAATTCGTCCCCATGCGTCACCGTGCAGCGGTCGGTCATGTCGATCTGCGACACCGGCACGCCGGCGCGGTTCAGTTGGATTCTGAGCGCTTCGCGCAGGTCGATGTGCGCCTTCGATGCACCCTTCGGGCTGTGGCGGTAAGGCGTGTCGGCACCGAATCGATGCTGGAACTCGACCAACACGTCCCCGCTGACCTCGAACTGCTCCAGCGAGATCGATGGTCCGATCGCGGCCAGGACGTGGGCGGGGTTGTAAAAATGTCGCAGCGTTTCGATTGCCGCCCCGAGCACCACGCCGCGCCACCCCGCGTGGATCGCCGCGACGCGCCGACCGGACTGGTCCGCCAATAACACGGGAACGCAGTCGGCGACGCGGATGCTGAGCAGTTTCGTCGCGTCTCCCGACACGATCGCGTCCCCCCGGCCGATTTCGGTCCCGCCGTGCATGGAATCGGTCGCGGGGCTGATCGCGGGATCAAGAACGCACGCGCCGTGAACCTGGTGAGCGAAAACCCGCGTCCGATCCTCGCACCCAATGGCCTGATGCAGCCGGCGGTAGTTTTCGGTGAGATGCTCGGCGGCGTCCTGCTGGGCTTGTCCGGAGGGGTTTCCGAGATTGAGCGATCGGAACGGGCCTTCGCTCACCCCGCCAATGCGCGTGGAGAAGCCGTGGGGGACGCCGGCGTTTCGCAGCAGCGGCGAAACGTACACGCGGACGCCATTATCGCAGTCGATGGGTTGGAGCACGTGGGAGAAGGTAGGGGAGGGCGTCGAAATCGCAAACGGGAAAAGCGGCGATCGGAATCGCAATTGGGAAATTGTCGTGGTAAGACAGTGCGAACCATGGCCAAAGTCATCCGCCGCGCGGTTTTCCCAGGGCAATTCGATCCGATCACCAACGGTCACCTCGACCTCATCCGCCGGGGCGTGAAATTATTTGATGAGCTGATCGTCGCGGTGGGGGTGAACCCGGACAAGCGCGAGATGTTTACGCTCGACCAGCGGGTCTCGATGATCCGCGATCTTCTGAAGCGGGACACGACCGTCAAAGTCACCAAGTACACCGGGCTGACGATGGATTTTGTTCGCCAGGTGCAGGCAACGACCATCCTGCGCGGCATCCGCGACGCCGCCGACTTGCGGTACGAGTTTCAGTTGGCGCTGGCAAACCGCGCGGTCGGGGGCGTCGAAACGGTCTTCATCATGACCGGCGAGCAGTACGCACTGACCTCCAGCAGCCTCATTCGACAGGTCGTCACCCTCGGCGGGGACGTCCGACAACTCGCGTCGATCGTCCCCGCGCCCATCATCCGCATGCTCCAGAAAAGGCAGAAAAGCGGCGAATTTGCCCGAGATACCCGCCCGGACGCGCCGGCGAACTAATTTCGGCATTTTTTCAGCGAATTCCACTCGATTGGGAGAGCCCCTTTTTTGTTTGAATAAGTCGGGGATGGCAAATCAGAAATCTCTTGACTAGCTTCACACACAATGGGTAGCATTAGCACTTGTCAATAGTGCTACGCAACGCATTATTCGACCGGGCGAACACGGAGCGAGCGAGGGCCGTCAGGCTTCATGGCAGAAGCACGACGGCGGCGAGTGAGTGAGACCCCGGAAGTACAACAAAAAAGAAACCCTCGAAAGCGATGTTCGTTTTCGGGCCTGAAGGTTTGTTGTGGTTCTTACACCTGTGGCAAGTACACCGAGATCGGATACCCGGCTTTCAATCCGGGCACTCCAAGAATGCCATCATTTCTCTCATCGT
>JBBQQZ010000441.1:0-2113 GCA_038215325.1 Tepidisphaerales bacterium
CAGAATATCGCCCGACTCCATCGTCGGCATGAAGCCGTCGAACAGGTGCAGGTCTGAGCCGCAGATCGCGGTCGAGGTGACCCGAATGATCGCATCGCGGGGATGCTCGATCTTTGGATCGGGTACCGTGTCCACTCGAACATCGCCGGTTCCGTGCCAACAAAGCGCGCGCATGACATACTCCAATCGCTAAAGCAAATTTTGACTGTTCCGATCGATACTGTTTCGCTTCTGATTCTGTCCACCTCACGCGCCACAGCCTCTTGCCGACCGCCCGAATTCGCCATGAACACGATCGCTCCGCCTGGCGTCGAGGCGAAGCGGAGGCCTACTTCGCTGCTTTGTAGGTCCCGAACAGCTCTCCGGAAGACAGGACGTGTCCGCGCATCTCGGTCAAGAGCGTCGCCCGATCGACTCCCGGAGACAGTTCAAGCATCCGATCGAGCGCAAAGACCTGAAAGTGATAATGGTGAGCCGCATCCTCATACGGCGGGCGCGGGCCGAAATAGCCGACGCTGCCGCGTGAATTCATGCCCTGTAACGACTTGCTCAACCCGATGAGCTGCATTTCCGGTGGGATCGCTTCGTGCAGGGACGTCACGCTTGGGGGCAGGTTATAAAGCACCCAGTGAACGAAAGGTTTGGGCTGTTTCGCATCCGGATCCTCCATCAGAATGACGATCGACTTCGCCTCCTTTGGAGCGCCCCGCCAGGCCAATTGCGGCGAGATGTTGTCGCCGTAATCGGAATAGGTGTAGGGAATTTCAGCGCTCGGCGCGAAGGATTTTGATGTCACCACGATCGGTTCCTGGGATTGCGGTTTGACCAGATGGATTGCCAGCAAACGGGCATCACCCGGATGGACGGCGGCGTTCTGCGCGGGTGGTCCGGCAGCGCAGCTCGTGAACGCCAGCGCGGTCGAAAGCAGGGTCAGCAACAGCCATGGATGAGACATGTCGGCTCCTATTCCAGTCGGGTTGTCGGCTCAAGACGCTACTTGCCGTCGCCGGCGTAGGTGATGCGGTAGAGAATGCCGTTTTTGTCATCGCCCACGAGCAGTGATCCGTCGCCGGCCACCGCGCAGCCGACAAGACGGGCAAACTGCGCCCACTTCTGTTCGCTCTGCTTGACGAGAAAACCCGTCAAAAACGGTTCGATCTTCGTCGGTTTGCCTGCTTCGAAGCGGATTCGAACCACCTCGTAGCCCGCTGGGGGAAACCGATTCCACGAGCCGCGCATCGCGACGAAAGCGTCGTTCTTATACTCCGCTGGGAACTGGCCGCCGGTGTAGAAAGCCATCGACATCGGCGCGGCGTGGGACGTGTACAGCAGCGTGGCGGGCGTGCTCATCGTCAGCCACTGGTCGCGCGTGAGATCGTTTGGAGGCGGAGGCTGATAGTTCACGCGATTGTCGGCGTATGCGATCGGCCACCCGTAGTGCTTGCCTTCGAGGATGAGGTTGAGCTCTTCTGGTGGATCTTCGTCGCCCAGAAAGTCGATCCCGTGGTCCATGCCCCACATTTCGCCTGTGACCGGATGCCATCCGAAACCGATCGTATTTCGCAGACCACGTGCAAAAATCTGCCGCGACTTGCCGTCCGGCGACACCTTCAGGATCGTCGCGCTCTCCGGATTCGGCTCGTTGGCGGCGTTCGTGGCGCTCCCGACAGTGAGATAGATGTTGCCATCGGGTCCGAACGCAAGCGTCCTGTTGGGGTGCTGCCCACCATCTGGAAGATCGTCAAACAGCATCCGGGGCTCGCCGAAGGTTCCATCGGCGTTTCGATCGGATACGTACAATTCCCGCACCGTCGCGAAGTAAGCCTTCGTCTGGTCCGGACTGATCGCCAGCCCGTGCAGGCCCGGGCGTCGTGCGACGACCTGCTGAACGTCTGCTTTGCCGTCACCGTTCGTATCGCGCAGCATCAGGCAGTCGCCGAGTTCTCGCCGCGTTATGTAGATGGTTCCGTCACGCGCAACAACGATAATCCGCGGATTGACCAAACCTTCCGCAAACTTCGCGATCTTGAACCCAGGCGGCAACTTAAGCTGAGCGATGTTCTCGTCGCTCGCGGGGAGTGGTGGCACTTGGTAGATATTGGTGGTGATCTGC
>JBBQQZ010000442.1:0-2112 GCA_038215325.1 Tepidisphaerales bacterium
GCGCGGGCGGCGAGGTTGATGCGCGGGCTGGCGAACTTGACTTCGCGGCCCGACCGCGCGACCAGCCGGCCGGCGCGCATTTCGATGTCGAGCTCTTCGGAGAACAGGTCCGAATCCGTATCCGACTGAGGTCGTTCCTGCCCCTGCTTGCCGCCGGCCTGCTCGCCGGGTGTTGCCTGCTCGGCACCCTGCTTCGGCGGGGCGGGGTTCTGTTCGTCAGGCGAGCCCTTGGCCTGCTCGATCTGCTTGCTCGTGCTCTTCGGATCGGTCGACTTACCGTTCTCCCCCTGGCGGACGCCGGGCAGACCGATCGCGAGGCGGTTCATCCCCTGCTGTGCGCCGACGCCCTTAAGTTCCTGCGCCTCCGGCACCGTCAGGCCGGCCATCTGCTGGCGCTTCGCCTGGGCGCCGGCGTTGCGCGCGCCTTGGGGATCGCGGCTGAGGTTGGCCTGGTTGACGATCGATTCCAGCGCGGTCTGCGTCTCGCCGATGGTGTCTTCGTTGGCGTCTCCGAGGCCCATGAACGTGCCGACGATCAACTCATTCGGATCAATGGGCAACGGGGGCTGGATCGGCGCTTGCGGCGGGGCGTCGGAGACGGAGGGTTGCCGGTCTGTCGTCTCCTCCGCGAGCCGCACCGGCAGCGGGCCGGCGTATTCGAGCGCGAGCATGAACGCCGTCGCGTGGATCGCCAGCGACGCCGTGAGGCTCAGACCGATGATGACTCGTTGCGATACCACGATTCGGAAACGCGAACTCGCTGACGCCGACCTCGGGGAGATCGGATCCGACTCCGCAGGCGTCGGCGTGACGATGGGGATCTTATCGGTCAGATCCAGGCGGCTGTTTCAGTAGCGACACCACTTCTTCCACCGACGACGCCACCTGGATGATCTTACGCGCCTCCGGGCGGATGAAGTGCTGCTCGACGCCGCGGTCGAACATTTCGAGCAGGGGGGTGTAGAAATCGTTGATATTGAGAAGAATCACAGGCTTTTTGTGATACCCGAGTTGCCGGCCGACGACAATTTCAAAGAATTCCTCGAAAGTTCCAAGCCCACCTGGCAGCGCGACGAAGGCGTCGCCGCGCTGTTCCAGCAGGTGTTTGCGCTGTCGCATCGAATCGGTGACGATCAATTCGTCGCACAGCGTATCGGCGATGTTTTCGTCGACGAACAACCTGGGGGTGATGCCGATAACTTTCCCGCCCATCTCCCTGGCCCCGTCCGCCAGCGTCGCCATGCACCCGATGTAGTTCCCGCCGTACACCAGCGTCCACCCCTGCTGCGCGATCGCACGGCCCAGATCGCGGGCGGCGTCGAAATAGACGCGATCCACACGCTTGGCGCTGGATAAAAACACGGTCACAGAGATCGAAGGCGACATCATCGCGTAGCAAGATGCAGGATTCGTGCCGGAATGGCAAACCCCGGTCGTGGGTCAAATTGGGTGCCACCGCCTGGTACTCCAAGCCGTGGAACGCTCGCGAGCTGCCGGGATCGATGAAGCCTTCCCAGGTTTGGGGTACCAAACCGTGGTACCCGTTCAAACTGACTTACCGCCCAAACCCCTAGCCGCAAGCCTACGGCTTGCGCGTCTTTTCTCTGGGGGAAGACGCGTAACACGTAGCGTGGCGGCTATTGGCGTGCGTACACTCTGGTGATGAACAACAGCGACGCATGGAAGCGTTTCCACGACAGCATGGTCATGGACTTCGAGAAGTGGCACGACGGCACCGGTTACGATCTGGAGGCGTTCGACGAACTGACGCCGGAGGAGAAGGAGTCGGTGCTCAGCGGCATTCGCAGTAAGTCGGATCGCGATTGGCGGGACGTGGAATTGCTGGAGCGGGAGGGGTCGGTGGAGTCGATCCGCGCGATCCAGCAGAACATGGCCGGCAGCTCGATCGATACGCACTCGGCGGCGCTGGAGGCGCTGATCGACCGGGGAGAATTGTCGGACGAACTGATCGACGAAAAACTCGCGCCGCTGCTCGGTCATACCGCGCCGTTCGATGCGCTGGACCGCTGTCTGCGATTGGCGGAGAAGCACCCCGGTCCGAAGGTGAAGGCGGCGCTCCTGCGCAACACGCGCCGAAGGCCCGAAGTGGGC
>JBBQQZ010000443.1:0-1982 GCA_038215325.1 Tepidisphaerales bacterium
CGAGAAGAGCGGGTAATCCGGCTCCCCGATATCACTCAGCTTTTCGGTCCGGTGACGATGCAAGCGCAGGATGCCGCTCAGCCGCTGGGTCGAGACGCGCAGTTTCAGGTCGGCGTTCGGCAATACAGTGACGTAGAGGTAGCCGTCGTGCGGCATCGACTTGCCCGCGCGAATCTCGATCGGACGCTTGTCGCCTTTGTCGAGTGGGATCGACATCGACTCCAGCACCGTGTCGGGCGTTTGATGATCGTTTTGCGAGACAATGCGCAGCTCGACTTGGGCGATGGTGTCGCGCGAGACGTCTGCGAACAGCGTGATGATCGGGATCGCCCCTTCGCGCAGCGGGATCATCTGCGCCTGCGGTTTGTCGACGTCGATCGCAGGACCGTCCGCAGGCAACGTCGACAGCTTGAGCGTGCTGCTGGCGGAGACGGCGGCGCATTCGACGAGGTTCGTCGGATCCGCCGGCGTGAAGCGCGGGATGTGCTGGCCTGTGCGGTGCAGGCGGAGTTGTAGTTCGCTGAGTCGCTCGCCGGTGGAAACATCCCGCGGCAAACAGGAATGCTCGTGGCAGATCGCTGCGGCGATGCCGACCGCCTGGCCGCAGTGGGCACCGGTGCCCATGACGCGCGTCGAGCCGAACGCCACGTGACTGCTGCTCATGATCCGGCCTGCCAGGAACAGGTTGCGAATGTTGCGGCTATACAGCGTGCGGTACGGAATCTGATACACGCCCCTGCTGAGGTATTGATTGCACCCCGATTTCGGGCTGAAGACCCCGTCCGCCGGATGCAGGTCGATGCTCCACCCGCCGAACGCGACGGCGTCTACGAAATCGGGCCGATGCAGGACGTCGTTCTGCGTCAGCATGTAGTCGCCCTCAAACCGGCGGCTTTCGCGCTTGCCGGGAACCGTGCCGACCCATTCGAGCGTGAGGTTGGCAGATTCAGGGTGCTCGCCGGAGTTCTTGATGTAGTCCCAGACGCCGTAGACGACTTTCCAGAGTTCCCACTTGATGGTCTCCGTCTCATGGACCGTATCCATCCGCCCGCCGTACTCGATCCACCAGAGCCGGCAGCCGTAGGTCTTGGTGTTGAACGCGCGGAAGCGCGGGATGCGATCCGGCACGTTCTTGATCGCGTAGCTCGGCGGGACGAACTTCACCGGCGTGCCGACGTCCTTCGAGTAGAAGTAGATCGAATGCCCGAGCAGTTCGCCGTACTCGTGATCGGGCGCGAAGGATTCGCCAAACTCTTCGCGTTTCTCGGCACCCATGCGGAACGCCGCGCCGGAAAGAAAACCGACGATGCCATCTCCCGAGCAATCGGCGAACAGCGGTGCGTGCAGTTCGTAGCGCGTGCTGTTCTGGCTACAGAACGCCGTGACGCTGGCGATCTGGTCCGGGTCGTCCTTGGCCTTGTTGACCTCGTAGACGGCGGTGTTGAGCAGGAGCGCGATGTTGGTTTCCTCGACCACCTTTTCCATCAGCACGGTATCGAAGATCAGCGGGTTGCCTTCGGGATTGCGATAGAGATTTTCGACGAGGATTTCGTCGTGTACGCCGCCTTCCCGCGCCCAGCGGAGATTCGACCCCATGTGGCAGGTGGCGCCGAGCACCCAGAGGCGCACCTCGCTCGACGCATTCCCGCCGAGGACCGGGCGGTCCTGGACGAGCACGACTTTCAGCCCCGCCCGCGCCGCCGTGATCGCGCCGCACGCGCCAGCCATCCCGCCTCCGACAATCACGAGGTCGGCATGGAGAATATCGATCTTCAACGATCGCGAGGCCGCGGGTTCCGCTCGGTTCATGCCGACAGAATAGCCGATCCGCTCTCAACAGGCATGGACTCTACATGCAAATGTATGGACACGGCGGGAGAACGAACGCGCGGTTTACCGCGTGTTGCTGCCCATGGGCGTCAGCACGTTGAGGCGGCCGGACGAGATCGTCAGCGGGACGGTCTTGATCGCGTCTTCTGGAC
>JBBQQZ010000444.1:0-1978 GCA_038215325.1 Tepidisphaerales bacterium
ATCACGACGGCGGCGCTGGAAGGCACGAACAACAAGATCCGGACGCTGCAACGACAAGCGTACGGGTTCCGGGATCGGGAGTTTTTCAAGCTCCGCATCTATGCGCTGCACGAAACGAAGTACGCATTAGTCGGATGAACCCGCAGCGGTCACAGGCAAGG
This sequence comes from Tepidisphaerales bacterium, assembly GCA_038215325.1. Lineage (GTDB taxonomy): Bacteria > Planctomycetota > Phycisphaerae > Tepidisphaerales > Tepidisphaeraceae > BPJO01. Next base: position 162 of record JBBQQZ010000444.1, read on the forward strand.
CAGGACTGTACCTCCGCGACATCGACGTCAGCGGCTACGGCCATGCTGTCAAGACTGAGCGACGCGGCGCGCAGAATCTGCCCATGAGCGGGCCAAACACCCGGATCAATTTCTATGCCTCCGAACGCCACGCCGTCGGCGTCGAAAAAGCCGAGCCGATGCGACTCCCGATCGTGTCGACTCCGGCATTCTGGACCGACGACCTAAACCAGTGGACCAGCCCCCAGCAGTTTCTGGGCACGCCTGCTGAAAAGCCCGACGACTGGACCGACGCGATGCAGAAAGCCCTGGACAGCGGCAAGCCCGTGGTCTATCTGCCCAACGGTAGCTATCGCATCTCGCGCACGCTGACCGTCCCGCCGCACGTACGGCTGATCATCGGCATGCAGTCCTCGATCACGCCGGGCAAGGACAACCAGGACACAATCGATCCGCTCATCCGCTTCATCGGACGAGGAGGCGAATCGACGACGCTCGAGCATCTATGGATCAGCGGCCACGTCGAGCATGCCGCCGACCGGGCGGTGGCGTTCAGACATGTAGACCTTCACGGACGATACGCGAACACCGACACGGGAACCGGGGATGTCTTCTTCGAGGACACGATCGGCCCCAAGCCCCTTCGCGTGGCGCATCCGCAGCGCGTCTTCGCCCGGCAACTTAACATCGAGTTCGGCGAAAAGCCGCTGATCGAGAATCACGGCGGCACACTCTGGCTCCTCGGCTATAAAACCGAGGGCCAAATGGTCTGCATCGAGCAGACCGCAGGCAAGACCGAACTGCTCGGGGGACTGCTTTACCCATTGCGGAGCGTTGACGGTGGAACGCCTGCATTTCGTATTCGCGGTGGCGAGGCGTCACTCAGTTTCGTCGTCTCGGGTAAGAAGTATCCCCACGCGGTGCGCAGCCAGTCGCGCGATGGCGAAGTGGTTCTTGAAAGCAAGTCATTCGACTCCCGGGTGGCGGCGTTTATCCAAGTCAATTCCGGTCCCGACGCGATCGGCACCGGAGCCAGGATCGAGCCGGACATCGACGATAGCGGCGGCGGCGTGCCCTTCTGGACCGGCAAAGTCGCTGACGCGGAAGGATACTTGGACCCGTCGGGAAATCGCTGGAACGTCCTCTCACTCGGCGGTGCCGCTGACAAGATCGCTGACGCCAAATCGCTTTCGTGGAATGCCGACACCGGTCGATGGGAAGGAGCCTCGCCGGCCGATCAGGCACCGAGCTTTTCGCGGCAACGCATTCTGCGTGGTCGCCCGGCGGGTGGTAAGCTGATCGGCTTGTCATTCCAGCCGAAGGCCGCAGGAACATTCGCGATGTCAGGCACCGCAAACGTCGATACATGGGGGCCCGACGGTTCAATTGTGTTGCACGTTTTAACGATCACTTCAGCCGGTGACACGCGAACGCTCTTGAAGGAAACGGTCCCCGATAACAGCACCATCGATTGGACCAAATTCGCCGATCTACAGAAGATTGAACTACAGGCCGGCGAGAAAATCGTGCTGAGCTTCGCGTCCGAAAAAGGCGGCACGGCGTCGCTTGACCTGGCGTCGCAGAAAAAACCGACGTCCATCCGAAAACAATGGCCCGCTGCCACGACGCGATCAGGACTCCACCGCCATGCCAACTCTCATCCGAGGCCTCTCCCATGATGCGGTCGCGCGAGGCGGCGGGGACGACCTTGATCGCGATCGTTACGCCCTGGGCATCTTCCGTAAGACGAAGCATCGGATGGATGATCGTCGCAATGTGACGTCGAGCAAGTGTCGTGCCGTTCAGTTCGCAGTTGACGTGAATCCGCTTGCGCCGAC
>JBBQQZ010000445.1:0-1974 GCA_038215325.1 Tepidisphaerales bacterium
GGTCGAAATCCTCTGCGCCCGCTGCGACTGCCACCTCGGCCACGTCTTCCCCGACGGGCCGAAGCCGACCGGACAGCGCTATTGCGTCAACAGCGAATCGCTGCGATTCGTCGACGCGAGCGACCTGAAATCGCTGGCCGACCCTGCGGCAGGGGAGTGATGAACGCCAAGGGCCGAGGAGCCAGGAAGAGATACAACCGCAGATTGCGCAGATGACGCAGATTGTAAATGCATTCGTCTGCGTGATCGGCGTAGTCTGCGGTTCCATGTCTCCTGCCTTCTTGGCGTCTCGGCGTTCATCTGTAAGCTCAGCATCATTAAGGTGGAGTTCTGATGAACGTACTGGTGGTGGGTGGATCGGGATTTCTGAGCGGGCACGTGGTGAGCGTCGCGCTGGCGGCGGGGCATGGGGTGACGGTCATCACGCGCGGCAAGCGGCCGGCGGCCGAAGGGGTGATCGCGATCGTTGCCGATCGTCAGGATCGGGCGGCTTTTGCTGGCGCGGTGGAGGCGAGCGGGCAAAAGTGGGATATCGCGATCGACTGCATTGGATTTACGGCGGACGACGCACAACAGGATGTCGACGTGCTCGCGCCGCGGTGTGGGCATTTGGTATTCGTCTCGACCGACTTCGTTTTCTCGCCAACGAATCGGCCGTTCCCGGTGGATGAGACGTTCTCGCGCTTCGAGACCGAGCTTCCCTACGGTCGGCAGAAGCGGGAGGCGGAGCTGGTGATTCTGAGCGCGGCAGGCCAACTGCCCGTGACGGTCTTTCGGCCGTGCCACATCTACGGACCCGGGTCGCTGCTCGGCTGCCTGCCAAAGCATGGCCGGGACGCGAAACTCATCGATCGCCTCAAAGCCGGTGAAACCCTCACCCTCGTGGGCGGCGGGCATTTCCTTCAACAACCCGTCTTCGCCCCGGACCTGGCGCGGATGCTGCTGAGCTGCCACGGCAACGCGAAATCCGCCGGCGAGATCTTCCAGGCCGCCGGGCCGAACGTGGTGGAATCGAGGCGGTTCTACGAGATCATCGCGGAGCACCTGGGCGTTAAAGCAGCGTTTGACGAAGAGCGCGTCAGCGATTTCCTGCTCGACAAGCCCGACGGAAAACCGTTCTGCACGCACCGCGTTTATTCGATGCTGAAAGCTGCGAATGCGGGACTGGCGATGCCATCGACGCCGCTGGTCGAAGGATTGAAGCAGCACGTGGCGTCGATGGTAGGGCCACGGGTTTAAACCCGAGCGTGTGCATGCCGATGCCCTGCGCGTCTGAATCGGGCTTGAACCACGTCTGCCCGGTCTGCCAGATCCGACTGCCCTGCGCCCAGTAGCCCTTCGCGTCGGGGTGGATGATCCCCGGCGCGAAATACAGCCCCAGGAACAACGCGTAAGCGAACAGCACCGCCACGAGGGTGATGGTCCAGGAGATGGAGGCGACCCACTCTTTCACGCGGTCGGGCGCGTCCAGAACAGGCAATGCGTCATCGAGCAGCGAGGCGGCGATCGTCATGGTCGGGTTTCCTTTGTCGTTCATGGGTGGCCTGACCTGCAAGCAGGTTTAGCGCGAAACATCCTCGCTCACAACTGGCGCGAGATCATAAGTAGATGTTATCCGCGACTCACACGAACAAGGACAGGAAGCGCACCTGAAGCCATGCCGATTCCACGCGACTGTTCGTCTTTCGCAACTTTGCGCGCGTGCTACATTTGCTACATCCCCCAAAAATCGTAACTGCTGGCCGGCCATCACTTACGATTTCGAGGGTCGAAAAAGCAGCGCAACATGCTACATCCGCGCCCACATATCTGACCCAGCCCGCTCTTCGATTGCCAATGAACCCGCCACGCGCGAACTGCACGCGCGCAGCGTCTCTCCACATAGACCCCCGCGCTGCGCATTTGTCACGACAATCGCGCAGCGCCGCCGGATTTTTCTTTGAAACGATCCCGCGACGACAAGAACGAGAACCG
>JBBQQZ010000446.1:0-1924 GCA_038215325.1 Tepidisphaerales bacterium
CGACCAATGGTACTGTCGCGTCACCGACGACAAGCTCCGCGGCGCGGCCCTTCGCGCGATGAATCCGAATCAAAGTAGCACGGGCGTCCCGCCCGTGTCCGCCGAAAACCACGGGCGAGACGCCCGTGCTACTGGATTAACGTTCTACCCCGAACGCTACGCCAAGACCTACCAAACCTGGCACGAAAACATCCGCGACTGGTGCATCAGCCGGCAGTTGTGGTGGGGACATCGGATTCCGGTGTGGCGAATTGTTCTAGAAGGTCACCGGGTCAACGAGATATCGGACGAGTGGCGTACGACCCCCGAAGAATGGATCGAAAATCAGCTTCATCACCTATCAGATGCGGTTCGCGCGTACTTTGGCGCTATAAACGAAGGCGACTCGATCTGGATTTACCCAATTGACTGGCGAACTGGTGAGGTCTGGGTTGCGACTAAGAATTCTAGATGCGATCAGGCACTTAACGCGTTCTTCGAGTTTCATCGATCGCGAGAGATGAAGGAATGGAAGCCAGGCACGTCTCGCCACGAAGTGTTTGCTACGCCGCCAAGCTTTTCTGATTCAAGAGATGCTGCGTATGAGTTGAGTCGCTGGGTCCAGTCATACTCCGAGACCGCAATCGTCCAAGACCCCGACGTCCTCGACACCTGGTTCTCCAGCGGTCTCTGGCCGCTCAGCACGCTCGGCTGGCCGGAGGGCGAGGCCTCCCCGCTCGCCAAATGGAACCCGACCAGCGTCCTCTGCACCGCGCGCGAGATCGTCACCCTCTGGGTCTCCCGCATGGTCATGTTCAACGAGTTTTTCCTCGGCCAGATTCCCTTCAAGCACGTGTTCATTCACGCCATGATCCAGGACGGCGAAGGCCGGAAGATGTCCAAGAGCCTGGGCAACGGCGTGGATCCGCTGGACATCATCTCCTCCCACGGCACCGATGCGATGCGGTTTACCCTCACCTCGATGGCCACGAATACGCAGGACGTGCGCATGCCCGTCGTGCGGGATGAGGCCACCGGAAAGAACACGTCGCCGAAGTTTGATCTTGGCCGCAACTTTGCGAATAAGCTGTGGAACGCGGCGAGGTTTGCCCTGATGCAGATCGAGTCGGCCGCCGGTTCAGGCAATGGTGGGGTCAACCCCACCCTACTGGATGCGTGGCTGCTCACGCGGTTCAATCGAACGGTCGCGGAATGCGACGAGGCATTGTCGAACTACCGCTTCGACCAGTACGCCCGCGCGTGCTACGACTTCTTCTGGCGCGATTTCTGCGACTGGTACATCGAGGCGGCCAAGGTGCAGTTCAAGGACGAGGCGCTCAAGGCTTCGACGGCCCACGTCATCGCGACCGTGCTCGATGCGTCGCTAAGGCTCATGCACCCGATGATTCCGTTCGTCACCGAAAAACTCTGGTGGCGATTGAACGAGGTCTATCCCGATCGCGGGATCGACGGATGGATCAACCGCGCGGTCAACGCGCGCAAACCGGGTGAGAACGTGTCGGAGCGCGTCATCACCGCGCAGTGGCCGACGGTCGGCAAGTTCGATGAGACGGCTGAAGCGGTGATGTCGCACCTCCAGGAGCTAATCACGGGCATCCGCGTCGCCCGCAACGACTACAAGGTGAACCCGAAGCAGGTCGTTACGGTCACGATCCTCGCGCCCGAGTGCGGGGCCGCGCAGATCGAGAAGCACCGCGAGATCGTCGAGGCGCTGGCGACGTGCAAAATCGCCAAACTCGCGAGCGATTTGCCGAATCCCCCCGCCAACGCCGCCAAGATCACGGCCGGGCCGTGCGAGGTGTATATCGAGGGTCTTGTGGACGAAGCGGCGGAGCAGCAGCGAAACGCGAAGCGGCGGGAAGACCTGACCAAGTCGATCGCGGCGATGAAAGGCCGGTTGTCCAATGCCGGGTACATCGCCAAG
>JBBQQZ010000447.1:0-1878 GCA_038215325.1 Tepidisphaerales bacterium
TTTGAAAATTGCCAATCCGAACAAAACACGTACAATGCTTCGCTGCGCCTTGTTGCCTACGATCCGTTTCTAAACCGGCACGAAGAACATGAGTATCAACACCATCCGCATCCGCGGGGCACGCGAGCACAACCTCAAGAATATCGACCTGGAGATTCCGCGCGACAAGCTCGTGGTCGTCACCGGGCTAAGCGGGTCGGGCAAATCGACGCTGGCGTTCGATACGATTTTCGCCGAGGGGCAGCGGAAGTACATGGAATCGCTGTCGGCGTACGCCAGGCAGTTTTTGGACCAGTTGCAGAAGCCGGATCTGGACGACATCGAAGGTCTGCCCCCGACGATCGCGATCGAGCAGCGGCATGCGTCGAGCAACCCCAGGTCGACGGTGGCGACGACCACCGAGATTTACGATTACATGCGCGTGCTGTTCGCCCGCGCCGGCACGCCGCACTGCTGGGAGTGCGGCCGGGAGATCGCGAGCCAGTCGCCTTCGCAGATCACCGACGCGGTGATGAAAAACCCCGACGGCACGAAGGTCATGATCCTGGCCCCCATGATCCGCGGCCAGAAGGGCGAGCACAAAGAACTGTTCGCTGCCGTCATCAAGCAAGGCTTCGTGCGCGTGCGCGTCAACGGCGAACTGACCGAACTCAACCGCGTCGAGACCGCACCCAAGCTGGAGAAGACGAAACGGCACAGCATTGATGTGGTCGTCGACCGCATCATCCTGAAGCCCGAGATCCGCTCCCGCGTGGCCGACTCGATCGAGACGGCGCTCAAGCTATCGCAAGGGTTGGCGATCGTCTGCATCGATGAAGGCGGCAAGTGGGTCGATCACGTCTTCAGCGAAAAGTTCGCCTGCCCGGATCACCCGCACATCAGTTTGCCGGAACTGGAACCGCGTTTGTTCAGCTTTAATTCGCCGCACGGGGCGTGTCCAAGCTGTCACGGGCTGGGGACGACGCTTGAATTTGACGCCGACCTGATCATCCCCGACGAATCGCTTGCGCTCGAAAACGGTGCCGTCGAAGCATGGCGAAAAAACGGCAAGCGGATGAACATCTTCTACAGCCGCGTGCTGCGGCAGTTCTGCCGGGATTTTGGCGTGTCGTACTCCGATCCGGTCTCGAACATGGACGCGAAAGTACGAGAGGTGCTGGCGTTCGGCACCGAAGCCAAAGGCGACCTGGGCACCGGCACGACGTTCGAGGGCGTGATCCCAAATCTGCTCCGCCGGTTCGAAAACACCGAGAGCGAGTTCGTGAAACAGCGGCTAAGCGGCTACATGTCCGAACAAGCCTGCGCCACCTGCCAGGGCAAGCGCCTCACCCCCGGCGCGCTGGCTGTGCGGCTGCACACCTCCAAAAGTGGCGCGGGCGTCCCGCCCACGCAAAATGAGAAATCCGCGAAGAAAAAGATAAAGAAGAAAGAGTCGACGGAACTCGTCCTCCCCGGTTTCTCGATCAACGACGTCGCCACGATGACCGTCGAGCAATGCCGCGAGTTTTTCAGCGACCTGAAGCTCACCAGCGAAGGCGCCACCATCGCCGAGCCGATCCAGCGAGAGATCGCCTCGCGACTCGGTTTCATGTACGACGTCGGTCTGGGCTACCTCTCGCTCGATCGCAAAACCGGTTCCCTCTCCGGCGGTGAAGCGCAGCGCATTCGGCTGGCGACGCAGGTGGGATCGAAGCTCGTCGGCGTCTGTTACGTGCTGGATGAACCCACCATCGGCCTGCACCAGCGGGATAACGATCGGCTCATCCACACGCTGCTGAAACTGCGCGATCTGGGCAATACCGTGATCATGGTCGAGCACGACGAGGACTGCATCCGCGCGGCGGACTATTTGATCGATATCGGGCCCGGCGCGGGCAG
>JBBQQZ010000448.1:0-1832 GCA_038215325.1 Tepidisphaerales bacterium
GTCCAGTTGCTGTGGTATCCGCCGGTGACCCAGACGCCTTTGATCGCCGCTTGCGGCTTCGCGCCAAACTCGCTCCACTCCAGCGTCGGTCCGCCGAGCAGTTCGATGACATGGACGACGCCGTTCTTGTTCGGAACCTTCTCCGCCTGGATGCGGAAGGTCTCCTGCTTGGTGAGATAATGCTTGAAGACGTCATCGTCGCCAGCGCGCGGGACGGGCCCGAGCACCAGGACGGCCTTGGGGTCGATCGAGCGGATGTACTTGCCGAGCAGAAACGCCTCTTCGCTCGCCAGCATCGGGCTGAGAATGGCCGCCAGGCTGCCGTCGCCGGATTCCTTGTGGAGTTTCTTCAGGTCGGTGTCTGCCTGCGTGACGGCGTCCCAGTAGGTCGCATCGACCTGCGTGCCGTACTGCGTGCGCATCGCGCCGAACAGCCGCTTGTCGTCGGCGACGATCTTATGGCTGTAGCGCGTGTCGTCGCTAATCCACCACTTGTTGACCTGATCGTTATAGCGCGGCTTCAATCGATAGACCACGCCTTCGTTGTGATGGATCCACACATTCTCCCCACCCGCGTCGGCGGGGGAGATGCTGGGGGCGCTTTTCAGGAACCACACGCGCTGTTTGAACAGGAAATCCTTATCGAGCAGGGCACCGACGGGGCATAGATCGACGACGTTGCCCGACAGCTTGTTGTTCAGCGGCTTGCCCGGAAAAATCTCGATCTCTTCCTTGCTCCCTCTGCCATCGACAAACAACTCGCTTGTACCCGCGACTTCGCGTGTGAAACGCACGCAGCGCGTACACATGATGCACCGATCGTTGTACAGCAGCACGTTGAGGCCGACGTCCTTCTTCGGCTTCTTGTGTTTCGCTTCCTCAAACCGGCTTTCAGATCGGCCGTACTGGTACGAATAATCCTGTAGCGAGCATTCGCCGGCCTGATCGCACACCGGGCAATCCAGGGGATGGTTCACCAGCAGGTATTCCATGACCTGCTTCTGGTTCGCGGTGGCCTTGGAACTGTTGGCCATGTGGACGACCATGCCGTCGCGGACGGGGGTCTGACAGGTGGGGACCAGCTTCGGCACGCCTTCGACTTCCGCCAGGCAAATGCGGCAGGAGGCGACGATCGACAGGCCGGGGTGATAGCAGTAGTGCGGCACTTCCATCCCGGCGTCGACACACGCCTGGAGAATCATCTGCCGGTCTTTGCATTCGATGGTTTTGCCGTCAACGGTGATCTTGGGCATAGCAGGGGCAAGTGTATCCATCCGGACACACGAATCCACCGCGAGCACTACGGCAGCAAATCTTCCGGCATAACTGAAACCCCCGGCAGCGCCAGCACGTCGATCGGTTCGCCCGGGCGTTTGACGATCGCCGGGGCGTAGGCATGCTCGCCGCCCGCGACGGCGTGGGGCTGGCGGTAGACCTCAACGACGTTGTCGACGAGGTTGATGATCCAGTAATCCTGCACCCCCGATTCTGCGTACAGCGGGCCTTTCACCCGGCGGTCGTACGAAAGTGATGTTTCGGAAATCTCGATGATGAGCAGGGCGCTGTGCGGATAATCGGTGATGGCCTCGATCGGGCCGTTCACGACGCAGAGATCGGGCTCCGGGTCCGACTGACCAGCGGCGGTGAACTGCTGCTGCGTCCGAACGGTGAACCGATCCTCCGGAAAAACGCGCCGCAATGCGCGACCGGTCTTCATCAGCGACAAATCATGCGGTAACCCCATCGGTGCCATGTTGATAATCCTTCCCCGGATCAGCTCCACCCGCTGCCCCTCCAGCATCCCGGCATCAACCATGCGGCGATAAATGTCG
>JBBQQZ010000449.1:0-1801 GCA_038215325.1 Tepidisphaerales bacterium
CAAGGACGCGAATGCCGATCGCCGCTGACCACGCCGTTTCCGTCGCGATCGCGGCGAATCACGCCGCCTACCTGCGCGCCAGGCAGACCGGTTCTGTCGGCGTCTGCTGGGACGTGCTGCTGCTGACGGCCGCCAACGAACGCCAGGCAAACGGCTACCGCGCCGAACTCGCGCTTCGCCATCGCGACGTCGGCACGGCGGCGGCGTTCTTCCCGCCGATCCAGAAAAGCCTGGTCGTCGCCGACCCGCCCGGCCGGCGCATCGGGTCGGGCGGCGCGACGCTCCGCGCGCTCCGCGAGGCGGCGCGGCAACTCGACGTCTCGCTCGAAGAGTTCTGCAAGCTCCGCGTCCTGCTCATCCATTCCGGCGGTGCGAGCCAGCGATTGCCGGCGTATTCGCCTCAGGGAAAGATCTTCGCCCCGATCGCGCTCCAGCGGCCGGACGCGCAGATCGCGACGCTCTTCGATCACCTCTACATCACGCTCGCCGGTTTGCCTGAGCGACTGGGCGCGGGCGTATTGACGGTGGCCGGCGACGTGCTGCTGGTGTTCGATCATCGCCATGTGGGTGCGCCGGCGCGTGGCGTCACCGCGCTTACGATGCGCACCCCCGCCGAACTCGGCCGGGCGCACGGCGTCTTCGTCACCGACAAGCGCGGCCGTGTAAAGACCACGCTCCAGAAAGCCTCGATCGAGGTGATGCACAAACAAGGGGCAACCGACGCCGCCGGGCAAGTGCTGCTCGATACCGGGCTGCTGTTTTTCGACGCGTTCGCAACGCGAGCGCTCGCAACGCTCGCGGGCGTGCGTGGCAAGGGATTGGACGAGCGGACCGACCAACAGATCGACCTCTACGACGAAATGGCCGGCGCGATGGCGTCGGGCACGCAGCGGGCGGCGTTTATGCGGGCCGGGCCGATCGGGATTCGACGGGAGTTGTGGCGTGCGTTGCGCCCGGTCGCACTCAACGCAATGACGCTGCACGGGCACTTCCTGCACTTGGGCACGACGCGTCAGTTCCGCGACACCCTCACCGGCCGTGAGAACGCGGTGGCGGCTGAACTATTCGGGCGGAACGTATTGGCGCACATCGACTGGTCGGTCGACCGCACCGCGCGCGTTTTCGCCAGCGTCCTGCTCGACCCGCGCGGCCGGGCGGGCCGCGGATCGGTCATCGAACACTCCATCCTTCGCGGCAATACCTCGATCGGCGATGACTCAGTCGTCTCGCAAGTCGAATCTGCCCACGATTTCACGCTTCCCTCAAACACGCTGCTCTTCCAGGCCCCGATCCGCATGGCAACCGGAACCGCCGCGACGGTGCAGGTCGTCTGCGGCGTGAGCGACGATTTCAAAGGCGGCTTCTGGGACGGCAAATGCGTCTACCTGAACGCGCCGATCGAAGCATTCCTTAAACGCCACCGCCTGAAGCCCGCCGACCTGTGGCCGGGAGTATCGCAAGAGCTGCGGACGCTCTGGACGGCGCGGCTGTTCCCCGCGACGCCGAAGCGCGACGCGGTAGACGCCGTGCTGTGGTTGGCGAGCGACAACCGCGCCTCGGCGAAGCAGATCGCGACGTGGAGAATGTCGCCGCGATGCTCGATGGCGATGATCCTGGAATCGGTTGACGCCGACGCACTGATCGCCCATCGCGAAGTAGTGACCGCGAACATCCAGACACTGGACCTGCTCTCGCGCATCGATCGTGATGAGGATGTATCGCCGGAGACGGTGCTGAGCCATTACGTGTCGCGTGCGGCGTACGAAGCGGTGAAGAAACGCATCACGCAGTACGCGAACGA
>JBBQQZ010000450.1:0-1797 GCA_038215325.1 Tepidisphaerales bacterium
TCGATATCGCCGACGATCTGCCTTCGCTCGCGCGAATCAACCAGCGGCGAGGTATCGAACTCGGCGGTGAACTTGGCGCGGGCGTTGGTCAGCGCGTGGGTGACGCCTTCGGGGTCGGTGTCGTCGATGAACGTGTGATCGGAGTTGCGATAGTCGGCGGACGGATTGAGCGGAGAAAGGCCGGTGCCCTGGACCGCGACGTGGTCCGCGCCGATCCACCGGCATGGCGAACCCGCGGCGGCGGAGACGTCGGCGTTGCCGGTGGAATCGACCACGCAGCCGGCGTCGATCACGCCCGCGCCCTGAGGCGTCGACACCAGCAAACCACTGACGCGGTCGCCTTTCATCCGCACGCCGAACGCGAACGACTGCACCCACGCATCCCCGCCGGCGTCGTGCAGAAGCCGGTGGTAGAGCGCCATCTTCAGTTCGGGGTTCCAGCGTGATTTGTTGTCGCGGAGGGTGTCGGTGACGTCGACGAGGGTATCGAGTTCTTCGGTGAAACCGACGCGGTTGCCGAACCAGTAGCACGCGATGAGTCCCAGCGTGCCGACCCCGCCGAGGCCGGATTGGGATTCGAGCACGATCGTGCGCGCTCCTGCGCGGGCGGCACCGATGCCCGCGGGCGCACCGCCGGTCCCGCCGCCGGCGACGAGGACGTCGACGCTGGCGAGCGTGGGCAACATCGGAATCTCCACCCGCACGCGGCCGGCGGATTCGCGCGCGAAGACGGCGTCGACGCGATCATCGTGCGCGGTTCCGGTCGACGGGCCGGTCGACGGGCCGGGCGACGGTCGGGTCGCTGGATGGATCGAATGCAACGTCGTGCCGGGCGTGCGGCGCTTGATGAGCCGCGCGACGCGCCGGCCGAGCGCGGCCTGGGTGTCGGTGCGATCGAGTTGCTGCACGCCTTCGACATCCAGCGGCAACGCCGCGCCGGCCAGCAGCAGGCCGGGTGCGAGCGTGATCGAGCCGTCGGAGACCGCATCGACATCGCCGCTGAGCGCATCGGCGGAGAAGACGCCGGTTGCGTATTGCGGGAACGTCTCGGCGGCGAGCCGGAGGTTCGGATCGGTGAGCGAGGCGCGAAGCTGATGCCCGAAGCCCGGTGCGGCGGCGTCGATCGTCGTGGGCACTTCGAGTTGCCAGAGCTGGAGCGCGCGCGTCTCCTTGCCATGCGGCAGCACGACGGGCTCGCCGACGCGACGCTTCGCGCCAAGCCAGGCGGGTTCGCCTTGGGTGAGAACGGTCCAGAAACGGTTGGCGGGTTGGGCGCGATCTTGTTTCGGTTTGATCCCCGCGAGCGACGCGACGACGCCGAAGCGTGAGGCGTCGATGACGGTCCCGCAGCGCACCGCGAAGACGGCGGTTCGCGCCGCGACGAGCAGGCCGGAGACGGCGCCGGTTTCGTCGGCGAGAACAGCCACGGGCCTGACGCTGTATAGATACGGCACGCCGGCGCGCAGCAGTGCTCGCTCGGCGGCGCGCTTCATCGCGCCAGGCCAGGGGGTTGTGCCGGCGGGGTAGATCTCGGAAACGAGGGGGTCGGCGCGGTCGATCTCAACCGGCGACAGCTCCAGCCGCCCGGCGGCTTCAGAGGAGAGGTGGGTGAGGTCGCTGAGCACGCGAGCCGTCAGCCCGCGAGCCCTGCACTCCAGCGCCGCCGCCACCGCAGACGTGCCCGAACCGACGACCACGACGTCCGTCGCAGCGAGCGAATCCACGTCCCACACAGCATGTCCTGATTCCATATCCCCTATCGTGGCGGGGACGGGGTGTCGGGCACAATGGCAGGTC
>JBBQQZ010000451.1:0-1746 GCA_038215325.1 Tepidisphaerales bacterium
ATCGCGCGGAGTTGCTGCTGATCGAGCTGCCGGAGGCGCGAATATAGCTGCCGTGCGTATGCGTCGGCATCCAGCGAGATGGGGAGGATTGCGGCGTCGGTGAGGTCGATTTTTCCCAGTTCTTGCGGGTCGAATCGATACGCGGGGGTGCGCGGGGCGTAGTGGACGAGATGCTGACCGGGGGACGACGCTGCGGCGGTGACTGAAGTCACCACCCCGCCAAACTGGTCGACGGGTTTTTCGAGCACTTGTTCGATCATGTCTCGCGTGATCGCACCCGGACGCAGGATCGTCGGGACGTCGGGCGTCAGATCAAGTACCGTCGATTCGATTCCGACCCGGCATGGGCCGCCGTCCAGTACAAGTTCGACGGCGTCGCCAAACTCGTCGCGCACGTGTTGTGCGGTGGTGGGGGAGACGTGGTTCGATTTGTTCGCGCTGGGTGCCGCCAGCGGCCCGTCAAACGCGCGCAGCAGCGCCAGCGCTACCGGATGATCCGGCGACCTTAATCCCACGGTCGCTTTGCCCGCGCTGACGATATCCGGAATGCACGCCGCCTTCGGCAGTACGATCGTGAGCGGTCCCGGCCAGAACGCCGCAGCGAGGCGGTGCGCGGCGTCGGGCCATTCCGTGCAGTATCGCTTCGCTGCGGCTTCATCCGCGACATGAACGATGAGCGGATTCGTGCTCGGCCGGCCTTTAGCGAGGAAGATCCGCGCGACCGCGTCCGCGTTCGTCGCGTCGGCGGCAAGTCCGTAGACGGTCTCGGTGGGCATGCCGACCAACTGGCCGGCGCGAAGCAGCGCGACGGCTCGATCAAGCATCGTTGCTCTCCACGGGGAACTCACTCGCCAGCCATTGCATCGCCTTCGCCTGATCGTTGCAGATCAGAAACACTTCCTGCACCGTCCCGGTTCCGTTGTACTGGCATTTGATACCGGCGTCCGTGGGGTACTGCACTTTGAAGCTTGGCGGGGTCTTCCCGCGGCGGACTTTGATCCGGCCGGGGACGATGCGCGCGACGTGGGGGCACCGGTTGATGATGCGATTGAGAATCGCATCCAACCCGCCCACCCGCCCGTGCTGACGCTTGATCTTGCCGAACTTCACATCGGAAGAATACAGGAGATAGGAGACAGGAGACAGGAGCAATCACGACGCCCTGAGTAGGGCCTTGCCTTTTGCATTTCCTCCTGTCTACTGTCTCCTGACTCCTATCTCCTTTTCTTAAGGTTTTCCCATGGCATTGAACGTCGGCGATACCGCTCCGGATTTTGAACTGATGGACCAGGACAAAAACGTCGTCAAATTGTCGTCGCTGCGCGGCAAGAAGGTAGTGTTGCTGTTCTACCCGATGGATTTCTCCCCGGTCTGCACAACCGAGCACTGCACGTTCGGGCCGGCGTTGGACAAGATCAAGTCGGATGATGCAACGGTCGTTTACGGCGTGAGTTGCGATTCGCCGTTCAGTCATGCGGCGTACAAGAAGCAGTACGACATCGCCTATGACCTGCTCGCCGACCCGACCCGAAAAATGGTTCAGGCGTACGACATGTACGCCGGGCTTGAGCCTTACAATTGCTCCAAGCGCGGGACGGTCGTGATCGACGCCGCCGGCAAGATCGCGCATTACGAGGAAGTGCCGATGCGTGAACCGCGCACGATCGAAGCGATCGCTGCGGCGGCGAAGTAAGGCGTGCGTCTCAACAACGCACCCTTGGCGCTGTATGTTGTGTTGAGACATGA
>JBBQQZ010000452.1:0-1703 GCA_038215325.1 Tepidisphaerales bacterium
GGCAGCGCCACCGCCATCGCTTCCATCACCACCGCGCCGCCGCACTCGCGGAGGCTGGGGAAGACCAGCGCGTCGGCCTTGCTCAGGATGGCGGCGGAGTCGTGGTAGTTTTTCCAGCCGTGGAAGACGATGTTGTCGCTCACGCCCAGCTTGGCCGCCAGCGCCTCGAGATCTTTCCGGACGTCGCCTTCGCCGACGATATCAAGATAAGCCCCGTACTGTTTCGCGACCGGGACGAACGCCTCGATCAGCAGATCGACCATCTTGAAGTCGACCAGCCGCCCGAGGAACGCGAATCGCGGCGCGGCACCGGGCTCCCGCTTTCGCGTCGAATCCCACGAGCCCAAATCCACCGCGTTGGCGATCAGGTGAACGACCTTCCCCTTCACGCCCGGCGGGAGCGCGCGGCGCGTGCGTTCGTTGGAAACCAGGATCACGTCGGCCTTCAGTTTGCCGGGGATCAGGTAGTTCGCGATCTTCCCCCCGATGCGCCCGAACGCGACCGACCAGCGCACCAGCGAACTTTCCATGTACTTAAACGCCGGCGGGTAGTTGATGTCGCCGTTGAGCGGGCCGATCACCATGGGCACGCCGAATCCGTACAGCGCCGATGGCTGCTTCGGCGAAATCGGGATCGGCTGATGTACGACCTGGATCTGCTTCTCCTTCACCACCTTCTTGACGACCTTCCGCTGCCACCGCTGCGTGATCAGGTGCCCCAGCGCGCCCAACGTGCTGATCCGGAGCTGATGCGGGAACGGCTTGCCGCATTTCCACAGAAATCCGTGCAGCCACGTCTCGGGTGCGAAGTAAACGCGGTTAATATCGTCGCCGAGCAGGACGGTGAGTTCTTTCTGGCATCGTTCATGGACGCACAGCCAGGCTTCGACGCCGCGTTTGCGGAGGGTACGGAAATAATGCACCGGCCGCGCGGATTCGCCGCCCATCTTGAGCGATGCGTTGTCACAGACGATCATCACGCGCGGAAGAGTCTCGTTCATTACGTATCTCGCTTATCGGCCGATCCGAAGCGCGATCTTACTCGGATGTTGTCTACAGGAAAGAATCATGGCTGATCTCAAAACCGCCGCCGTACACACGATGACCAACAAATCCTGGACCCTCGCCGAATGCTGCGAGAAGTATGCCGCCGCCGGTTTCGGGGGAATCAGCGTATGGCGCAACGTGATCGAGCCGATCGGCGTTGCAGAGGCGTCGAAGATCGTGCGATCCAGCGGCCTCAAAGTCCCCGCGCTGGTTCGAGGCGGATTTTTCCCGGCGTTTGACCCCAGCGTTCGCGACGCAGCGCTCGACGACAACAAACGCTGCATCGACGAAGCCGCCGCCATCGGCGCGGAGATGGTCGTGCTGGTCGTCGGCGCGGTCGTCGGCATGCCGCTGACCGAGGCCCGCAAGCAGGTGGCCGAGGGCATCTCGAAGTTGCTGGGCCACGCCGCGACGAACAAAGTGAAACTCGCGATCGAACCTCTGCACCCGATGTACGCCGCCGACCGGTCGTCGATCAACCGGATGAAAGAGGCGCGCGACGTGTGCGAGCAACTCAAATCGCCTTGGGTGGGCATCGCGTGCGATGTGTATCACGTCTGGTGGGATCCCGACCTCGAATCCGAAATCGCGCTGGCGGGAAAGCAGGGGACGCTGTTCGGCTTCCACGTCTGCGACTGGCGCCCCAACACGCGCGA
>JBBQQZ010000453.1:0-1679 GCA_038215325.1 Tepidisphaerales bacterium
GTGAACGTCGCTGCTGGTTTCGGTACGGAATCGCGACTCGGCGTACGCCAGCGCGATCTTGATGTCTTCCGGATACGCCCGATACACCGGCGCCAGGCGCTCCAAAGCGACGGTGAAATCCTTGTTGACGTACGCCAGCCAGCCCGCCTTGCGGTGGGCTTCGATTTCGGCGTTACGTTTGGAGTGTTCCAGCCACGTCAGGTAGCCGGCCGTCATGCCCAGGGCAACGACGACGAGCAGGATGATCCCGAGGCGTTTCAGGCTTTTTCGGCGGAGCGTCATCAGCGCGTTCCCTTGCGGACCACTTGCTCAATCGTCTTGTAGATGATCTTCAGGTCTCGGCCCATGCTCATGTTTTCGACGTACTCGATGTCGTACTTGATCCACTCCTGGAAGTCGGATCCGCGATTCCGGGTGCGGCGGATCTGCCAAAGCCCGGTGATGCCGGGGCGCACGCTCAGGCGCGCTTCGCGCCAGGCGGGGCAGTACTGGTTTTCTTTGCGGGGGCTGGGACGCGGGCCGACCATCGACATGTCGCCGATCAGGACGTTCCAGAACTGGGGAAACTCGTCCATATTGTACTTGCGGAGGAACCTGCCGATGCGGGTGATGCGCGGGTCGTTCTCGATGTATACCTGCGGGCCGTCAACCTGATTGAGCTTGGCGATGACGTCTCTCATTTTTTCGGCACCGTTGCGCATCGAGCGGAACTTCCAGCACTTGAACTCGCGCCCGCCGCGCGTTTCGCGCTGGTGCCCGAAGAAGAATGGCCGGCCGTCTTCGATCCAGATGACGATGAGGATGATCGGGAAGAGCGGAAGGGTGAGACAAAGCCCGATGATCGCCAGCGCGATGTCGAGCCCGCGCTTGGCGGCTTTGTACAGGGACGTCGCGGCAGGCTGGACGTTGATGTCCTGCGGGGGCTCGGTCGGTTCGATCAGCATCCAGTCGATCTGCGGCGACTGCGGACGCGCCGTCGGCTCGTCCCAAATTACCGTCGGACCGACCACCACTTCGCTCTGCTGAATCTGCCGTCCCGCGCCCACCCACACGCAGCCGAGCAGGCGTGCGCCGGTTTCGACCTTTGATTCCGGGTCAATCCATACGCCGTTGGTATCCATGTGTTTGGCGCGGGAGATGGTGGCGTCGGGACGCTTCCATTCACGCACCAGTTCGTTGAGGAATGCTGCGATTTCGTCGTCGCTCGTGCGGTCGAAGGTTTTTCCGTCGACGGAGATCGTCATCCGCTCGTGCTTGGGGACGAAGCGCTTCAGACGCCGGAACCCGGTAATCGGATCGGGCGCGGCCATCCACAGTTCGGCGAGTTCGCGCTCGGGCGTCAGCATCACCCGCGCGAGCCGGCCGGAGGCGTCGTAGACGCGCTCGAACTTGAGGAAGCGGTCTGAATCGTCGCTGATGGCGCGTTCGCGGTAGGTGCGCTCGCGCGTGTCGTGCAGGCGGATGGTCATCAGGTGCGGCTCGATCCATTCGAGCGTGTTGATGACAGATTTCAGGCGGAACATTGGGATCGTTCGCGGATCGGTGAGCAGGTAGAGTTCGGCGTGCGGGACGATCTGCGACGGCTCGCCCTGGCGAACGACCTGCACGCCCAGGCTCGCCCAGTAGTGCGAGTGCAACTGGATCGGGTCAAGCCCCCAGATGGTCTGGGGGCCGGAGGG
>JBBQQZ010000454.1:0-1667 GCA_038215325.1 Tepidisphaerales bacterium
AGCGTCGTCGACCATGAGGTGCTGCTGTCGGGGTCGTCGCGAACGGATTCGGGCGTGCATGCCAAGGGGCAGGTGGCGCACTTTGATACGCCGATGAAGCAGATCCCGCTCGACGGGATGCGCCGCGCGTGCAACTCGCGCATGCCGGACGACATTGTGATCAAGTCGATCGAACCGGTCCCGCCGGAGTTTGACGCGATCGTGAATACGGACCGCAAGCGGTATCAGTACGTGATCTGGAACGCCTCCGACCGCGACCCGCTGCGCGACGATCTGATGTTCCATCGCTGGCAAAAACTCGACTTCGACGCCATGCGCGCCGCCGCGGCGCATTTTCAGGGGGAGCATGATTTCAACGCCTTCGCCAAGCCCGGCCACGGACGAGCGACGACGGTGCGCATGCTGCACGAGTGCTCGCTCCAGGTCCGCGGGCCGATGGTCGTGCTGGGCGTCACGGGCAGCGGGTTTCTGTGGAACATGGTCCGCATCATCGCCGGCACGCTGGTGGATATCGGCATCGGGCACATCGAGGCCGACGACATCCCCAAAATCCTCGCCTCGCGCGACCGCCGCAATGCGGGCAACACCGCGCCGGCGCACGGGCTGTATCTGCACTGGATTCGCTTCCATCCCCTGCCGACCGGTGCGCCCGAAGGCGACGAATGACCGCCAGCGTTTTCCCGGTGTGAGCGGCCTATACTTGCGACATGCCTCACCCCAGCGCCGCCACCATTGGCCAGCTTAAGCAGACCGGCTACACGTATATGTCGGTCAAGGACGAACTCCGCAAAAACCTCATTGCCAAACTGCGCGCCGGAGAACCGATCTTTCCGGGCATTCTCGGGTATCGCGATTCGGTCATCCCCCAGGTGATCAACGGCCTGCTCGCCAAACACGACATGCTCTTCCTGGGCCTGCGCGGACAAGCCAAAACCCGCATGCTGCGCCTCCTGCCCACGCTGCTGGATGAATGGATCCCCGTCATCACCGGCGTCGACATCAACGACGATCCGCTTCACCCGATGACCCGCACGGGCAAACGAATCGTCGCGGAGCAAGGCGACGACGCGAAAATCGAATGGGTTCACCGTTCGGATCGCTATCAGGAAAAGCTCGCCACCCCCGACGTGACGATCGCCGACCTCATCGGCGAGATCGATCTGGTAAAACACGCCGAGGGGCGTTATCTGAGCGACGAAACCACGATGCACTACGGCCTGATCCCAAGGTCCAATCGCGGGCTGTTCGCGATCAATGAGTTGCCCGATTTGGCACCGCGAATCCAGGTCGGTTTGTTCAACGTGCTGGAAGAGCGTGATATCCAGATCCGCGGGTATCCGATCCGGCTGAATCTGGATACGTGCCTGGTGTTCAGCGCCAACCCCGAGGACTACACCAACCGCGGCCGGATCGTCACGCCGCTGAAGGACCGCATCGGCACGGTCATCCGCACGCACTATCCGGAAACGACGCAGGAAGCCCTGCAAATCGTCAGTGAGAACGCCTGGCTGAACCGCAACGCCGGACCCAGCCCCAGCGGCGTGAGCGTGCTGGTGCCGAAGTTTATGTCCGAGATCGTTGAAGAAGTCGTGCGGCTTGCACGGACAAGCCCGCACGTAAGCCAGGCGTCCGGTGTGAGCGTGCGCACCAGCATCGCCAACGCCGAA
>JBBQQZ010000455.1:0-1551 GCA_038215325.1 Tepidisphaerales bacterium
TTAAGTCTTTGAACATTTCCATCCTCGGGGAACGCGCCGGCTCACGCCGGCGGCTCGATGGAACCCGGAAACTGACTATCATTCCCTCATGCTCACCCAGCGCCTCCGCGAACTCGGCATCGTGCTACCCGTCGTCTCCGGCCCGTTCGGCGCGTACGTGCCGGCCAAGCGGTCGGGCAATCTCGTCTTCGTCTCCGGGCAACTCCCGATGAAAGACGGCAAGCTCGTCGCGATCGGGCAGGTGCCGTCCCGCGCCAGCATCGACGACGCCAAAGCGGCCGCGAAACAGTGCGTCGTCAACGCGCTGGCGGCGGTGGTGGCGAGCGGGGTGGATCTGGATCACGTCGAAGGCGTCGTCCGCATCGGCGTGTTCGTCAGCAGCGACCCCGCCTTCACGCAGCAGCCGCAAGTCGCCAACGGCGCCAGCGAGCTGCTCAAAGAAATCTTCGGCGACGCCGGCCAACACGCGCGCGCTGCGGTCGGCGTCGCATCCTTGCCGCTGGACGCTGCGGTCGAGATCGAGTTCGTCTTCGAAGTGCTATGAATGGATCCACGAATCTTCACGAATCGACACGAATGAATCAGAATAGGGATGAGTCAGCCACCGATGGGGCACCGGTTTTACACCGATGAATGTAAGCTCATCAGATGTGTATAATCGGTGTAAATCGGTGCCCCATCGGTGGCTAAAAACGCATTTGCATTTATTCGTGTCGATTCGTGCAGATTCGTGGATCAATCTTCAAACCAGCAGCGTGATCGCAAGGCCGCGATTCTCTTCTGCCCCCAAAATCTGTGTAATCTGTGAAATCTGTGGTTCCACTTCTTAAATCCCAGCCGCGATTTCGCGGGCCTTATCGAGTGCGGCGTCGATCTTCGTGACGTCCTTGCCGCTGCCCTGCGCGTGGCTTGGTCGTCCTCCACCACCGCCGCCGGCGATTTTGGAGGTTTCGCGGACCCAGTCGCCGGCCTTCAGACCTTTTTTGATCAGATCGTCGCTGACTACCGCGACGAACGTCGCCTTATCGTCGGCAGCGCACGCAAGCATGACGGCGTAGCTCGTCACCATCGTGCGGATCGAATCGGTCACCGATCGCACCTGGTCCTCGGTCACGTTCTCCAGCTTCGCGATGATCGGCCCGCCGGCGGCTTTGGCGACCAGATCGGCGGCGATCGCGCCCGCGTCGATCGCGCCGACGCCTTGCTGCTTCTGCGTTTTCTCGAACGCCTTGAACTTCGCCTGAAGTTCCAGCACGGCCTGCTGCACGCGACGCTTGGCGCGCAGCGGGACGTTGTCCGCGCCGGCTTGCCTTTGCAGCGTGGTGACGAGCGCGGGGATGTCGGCTTCGGGGGCTTTCAGGGCGCTGGCGATCTCGGCGTAGAGATGGGCGGCCAAGTCGGTGGCGGCTGAAGCTGCCACGCCGGATAAAGCGACGAGTCGGCGAACGCCTTTGCTGACGCTCTCTTCGCTGGTGATGACGAAGTCGCCGATCTCTTCGGTGTTGCCAACGTGCGTGCCGCCGCAGAACTCGACGGAGTATTGACGCCAGT
>JBBQQZ010000456.1:0-1502 GCA_038215325.1 Tepidisphaerales bacterium
GGTCTCGGAAACGCGCCGCGTGCTGAAGATCAGCCGTCACCCGATCTCGCTCGACCGCCCGGTCGGCGAATCCGAAGACAGCTACTTCGGCGATTTCATCGAAGACGAAAAGGCCGAAAACCCGGTCGAATCCGCGACGCAAGAGATGCTCAAGGACAAGATCGAGCAGGTGCTCAAGACGCTGACCTACCGCGAGCGCGAGATCATCAAGCTCCGCTACGGCATTGGCGACGGCTACACCTACACCCTGGAAGAGGTGGGACGTATCTTCAAAGTGACGCGCGAACGCGTTCGTCAGGTCGAAGCCAAGGCCATCCGCAAGCTCCAGCACCCCGTCCGTGCCCGCAAACTCGAAGGCTTCCTCCCCGGCGGCGTGCCCCGGTAAACGAAGTCGATTCCAGTGAACTCAACAGTGGCGTACTCAGCTGAGCTGAGTACGCCACTTTCGTTCGTAGCAGGCGTACGGAACGCCTTCCATATACCGTATCATACGCATCGTGCTTGAAACCCGCGCCCCGATTCGGGTGCCACGGTCTGGTACTCCAAACCGTGTTCCGCTCGCCTATTAATTAGCTTGGTGTAGGGGCGAGGCATCCCTCGCCCGCAAATGGGCATTCGCCGTTCGCGGACGACGCATGCGTCGCCCCTACAGGCGCGTGTGTCACCCGTGATACGTATCAGTCGCGGCGACGTGGCAAATCTGTACCGCCGCACTGCCACGACGAGCGCCGCCGAAAGGGTTACCTGTGCATCGTCGGCGATGAAATGGACTATCCGCACCTACGACTCCAGCGCGTGCAGCGGCGCATCGGCGTTGATCCCTCAAGCAGATATCCCGTTCAACTTGATCTGTCAGGCTTCCTTCATTGCGCCTATCATCCCGACGTGATCGACGCCGACTGCTATGAAGCCGCCCGACTGATCTGCCGCAAGCACGCGAAGAGCTTTTACTTCGCATCGCACTTTCTGCCCGAGCAGAAGCGCCTGCACGCGTACGCGGTCTACGCGTTTTGCCGGCTGCTGGACGATGCCGTCGACGAAGCCGCCTCGCCTGAACTGATGGAGCAGCAACTGCACCGCTTCGAGGCGTTGCTGGCCGACTGCTACAGAGGCAATCTTCCGCCTAACGACAACGCCGAAACACTTGCGCTCCGCGCCTTTGCGCTCACCGTCGATCGCTGCGGCATTCCGATGAAGCCGTTCTTGGAGTTGGCCGACGGTTGCCGGATGGATCTGACGATCAACCGCTACCCGGATTGGCCGGCGCTGGAAAAATACTGCTACCACGTCGCTGGCGTGGTGGGGTTGATCATGTGTTACGTGTTTGATCTTCGCGACCCGCGCGCGCACGCGAAGGCGATCGCGATGGGCAACGCGATGCAGTTGACGAACATCCTGCGTGACGTGAAGGAAGACCGCGCCCGCGGCCGGATCTACCTGCCGCAGGACGAGATGATCCGCTTCGGCGTCAGCGAGCGCGATATCGAAATCGGACGCGCCAC